>JAIKYM010000134.1 GCA_024683115.1 Bacilli bacterium | reverse complement strand
ACTATTAAAGGTGGATATCAATCATGTTTAGTATATGTAATACCTCTAGGTATATTTAAATATCTAGTACCTGTATTACCTGCTTTAGGTGATTATCTAAATTGTATTATTAATATTACATTACCAGCTCTAATTTATGTTTATGCATCTAGATTAGTAACAGATGATTTATTAAAGAAAGAAGTTAGAAGATTAATTGATTCTAACGATCCTAAACTTAATGAATTAGTTTTAAATAAAAAGTTTAAAAGAAAAGTTAATTTATTTAAGATATTTGCTATAGATATACCTCTAATGATTATATTTGGTATATTTGTAACATTGATATCTGGTATTTATATGTATCATTTAATTGGTGTTGATACAAGTGCCATAACTCCGACAATATCTCGTGGAGATGCAATTATGATTTACAAAGGTACTGATAATAAAGAGTACAAGGTGAATGATATAGTTGTTTACAAAAGTGGAGATAAACTAATTGTTGATAGAATTGCTAAAGTATCAGCTAATGAAAATGGTAATAACTCTTTATATGTTAAGAGTGCTATTGAAGATGATGAAATTAAATACTCAGAAATAACAAATGAGATAATTGGAAAATATAATAACTTTAGAGTACCTAAAGTTGCATATCCTACTATTTGGTTTAAAGATAAAGTACGAGGAAATTAATATGATTAAGAGTAGTACTTTAAATAGAATACTAAATAAGTATTCTTCAATTCTTGTTGAAATAGTTACTGTTCCTAATGTTGCAAATAGAAAAGTAATTAGTGTACAGTCATTTAAAGATTTATTAAATATTAAAGACAAAAAGAATAAACCAATTTATTATTTAAATACTCCTTTTACATGTGAGTTCTTATTTATTGACAAAGATATATACGTATACACTGTAAAAGAATCGTCATATAATAATTCTGTATTTGACAAAGGAAAAGGAAGAGGAACAGATCTTGATATTATAAGTAATATCGAGAGAAACACCTATATTAAGTGCACTGACGGCTCAGAATACTTGATAACTCCTATTGATGATTTAGACAATGTCGAGGACGTTATAGCTGACGAATTGATATTTCCAATTGAAAAGAAAAATAATTAACGTGTAAAGTTTGTGTTTGTTTTACTTTTTCTATACAAATTCATTTACATTTACAAAATGTATATATATAATGGATTTAGAAAGTGGTGAACAAATATGAAAAGAGAGAGTGTGTTAATTAAAAAGAGATTTGTATTGGTGGCTTTATTCTTATTATTAGTTGCTGGTATTACATTTGGTTATGCAAAACTTGAAACTACATTAACAATTACAGGTGATACTAAGATTTCTAAAGTATCTTGGTTAGTACATTTTAAAAACGTTCAAGTAACTGAAGGATCATTTACTAACAGTGATGCGAACTCAGTTACAATTGATGCTAATGATGATACTAAGATTACTTATACTATCACATTAAAAGAACCTGGAGACTTCTATGAATTTACAGCAGATATCGTTAATGATGGTACTATCGATGCTAAATTAGCTTCAATCGTTGGAGAAGCTTCAGATGATGAAATTAATAGCAAACCATTTATTACTTACCAAGAATACAATTTCCCATCTAAAGATTCAATTCTTAAACCTGGGGATGCTAATAAGAAAACAGTTAAGATAAGAGTAGAGTTCCCATTTAACATCAGCCCAGTTGATTTACCAACTGAAGATTACACATTTACAAAAACTATTACAATGAACTACGTTCAAAATAGATAATAATTTTCGAGTAAGCTTTAAGCTTACTTTTTTTGTTCTTTTAACTTTTTTATGTTATTATATAAAACCAACAAAGGAGTATATATATGGAATACACTATTGATATGATTGATATTGATAAATTAAGAGAGTCTATTTATGATTATTATGAATCGGCATTTTTTATTGGTATAGGACCTGCTTTAAGTGATTTAACATTTGTAAAAACATTATCGGATGAAGCATTGTTTGAATATGCCAAGATTAGATTTGATTTAAGTGGTTTTATAAAAGGTAAAGTAAAATAAGATATTTTTATATATCTTTTTTTATTGTATAATTTTAATGGGTGAAATATATGAAGAAGGATACAAAAAACTATCTTAATTTACTTAAAGTAATAGCTATGATATTTGTTGTATGTATGCATGTAATATCTAAAGCTATGCCTAATTATCATTATACATCTAATACCTTTCATATATTATTATTTATT
>JAIKYM010000066.1 GCA_024683115.1 Bacilli bacterium | reverse complement strand
ATAGATGAAATGTCTAATGAATTAAAAGATTATAAAATGATAATCATTGTATTAGGTGCAGTAATACTATTATTAATAATTCTATTAATAATAAAGAAACCTAGTAAGAAAGATAAGAAGAAAAATAAAGAAGACTTAACTGATATTGAAGAAATAAAAGAAGAAGTTAAGGAAGAAATAAAAGAAGAACTTGTTGAAGAAATTAAAGAGGAAGAAAAGCCTAAAAAGAACAAGAAGAAAAAAGCAAAGGAAGAAGTCCAAGAAGAAATTATTCCTGAAGAAATAGTAGTTCCTCAAGAAGAAGTAAAAGTAGAAGAAAAACAAGAAATAATAGTTGAGGAGAAAAAGAAAAAAGATAAGAAGAAAAAGAAAAAAGAAGAAATTAAAGAAGAAGTAAAAGAAGAAACAAAAGATACAGATGATGAAATAGATGATCCTTTAAATCATGATGATAATTTTGTTGATTTTTGGAATTAATGGAGGACTAGTATGAGTGATAAAAAGAATAAAATAGTAACTATTATTATTGTCCTTGTAATAGTTTTAATTGTTGGTACAGTTATATTAGTGCTTCCAACTTTATTTGTAAGTAAGGATGATAAACAAGCATCAAAAGAACCTGTTGCTATTGAATATGATGTAGATAAAATGGGTGATATGGGAGAATACTATGCAAGCAAGTTTATTATTGTAGATGATAAATTATATGCATTACCAACTGATAAATGGACTAATGCTAATCCTGATTACACATACAAAGATAAAAAGTATGTAACTATAGCATCAAATGTTGATAAGTTATTTATGGTTACTCCTGGACAATCAGGTATTGTTTCTACATATTATACTGATAAAGATAAAAATGCTTATTATGTATATAATATTGTAGATTTAGAGAATAAACCTGGAGCTACAAGAAAAATTGATGGTGCAACAAATGTTATAGATATGTATGATATATTAGCTTATGATTCAATTGCATTTGTTATGTTAAATAAAGATAATCAAATAGTTGCTTACGATGGAGATTATGTTGCTTATGATAAGAAGAATAGTAGAGGAGCTAATATATTACCAGATGGAACTGTAATTGAATTATCTGATCCTGTTGTATCTGTAATAGATGAAGATAGAACTAACTTATCTATGAACATGACTGTAAATGGTAAAGAAACAACTAAAAGAGCAGATTATGAAATGTATGATGCTATTGGATCTTATAAAGATATAGATTACTTTGAATTTAAACTATGCAAAGATAAAAAAGGTAATTATCAAGCAGGAGAGATTTGTTATAAAGAAGAAAAGAAGCATTAATGCTTCTTTTTTTATGATATAATATTTATAGGTGATAATCATGAAGAAGAAAATAGTATTAATAGACGGAAATAATTTAATGTTTAGAGCATACTATGCAACAGCTTATACAGGAAATTTAATGAAAAACTCTAAAGGTTTAGTAACTAATGCTTTATATGGTTTTACTAATATGATAAATAAAATAATTAATGAAGAAAAACCAGAATATATGTTAGTCGCTTTTGATAAGGGTAAATCTTTTAGACATGAAGAATATAAAGATTATAAAGCAGGTAGAGCTAAAACTCCTGATGAATTAAAAATACAAATGCCTTATGCTAGAGATTTACTTGATAAGATGGGAATTAAATGGTTTGAAATTGATAACTATGAAGCAGATGATATAGTTGGAACTATTTGTCGTTGGGCTGATGAAGATGCTGATTGGGATGCATTACTTGTTACATCAGATCATGATTATCTACAATTAATAAGTGATGAAGTAACTATTAAATTACTTAGACCTAAAGATTATGTTAAATATAATCCTGAAAGCTTCAAAGAAGAATATGGAATAGATCCAATTAAGGTAATAGATTTAAAAGCTCTAATGGGAGATTCATCAGACAATATTCCAGGTATTCCAGGTGTAGGTGAAAAAACGGCATTAAAACTTTTGGTTGACTATGGTGATTTAGATGGAGTATATGAACATCAAGATGAAATAAAAGGTAAATTAGGTGAAAAGGTAAGAGAGAATAAAGAGTCTGCTTATTTTAGTAAAAAGATGGCAACAATTTATAGAGAAGTACCTATACCTTATACATTTGAAGATTTTAAATACAATGGACCAACTGAAGGATTAGATGATTATTTTTATGAATTAGAATTCTATTCTTTAATAGATAAACATAAAAATAGAGATGAAGTAAAAATAGATCATACTTTTAAAGAATTGACTAATGTTAAAGATATAGATTTAAAAGATCCTATTTCTTATTATATTGAATGTGATAATGAAAATTATCATGAAGCAAATATTATAGCTATGGGTCTTTACGATGGAACTACAGCTTGGTTAGTTCCTAATAATATGATTAAAGAAGTGTTTGATTATATTAAAGATGTACCTAAGTATACATTTGATTTAAAGAAAAATATGGTATTACTTAAGAATGTTAGTCTTAATACCATCTATGATGTTAATATAGCTGTATATTTACTTAATAAAACTATTAAAGATGATTTAGGCGTATTAATGAAACATGATAATGTAGATGTTCCTCTTTTTGATGAAATACTTAAAGATACATCTGATATTAACAATATTGTTACACTTAAAGCTAGATATATCTATGATACACATGATAAATATATAAATGATTTAAGATTAGAAGATGTTATAAGTGTATTTGAAAACATTGAAATGCCACTTGTAAAAGTATTAGCTAAGATGGAAATGAATGGTATTAAATGTGATAAGAATATATTAGAAGAACAATCTAATAGTATTAAAGATGATATTAGTAAATTAGAAAAAGAAATATATGAATTAGCTGGTGAAGAATTTAATATTTCATCTCCTAAACAATTAGGCGAATTATTATTTGAAAAACTAGAACTTAAAGGTGGGAAGAAAACTAAAACTGGTGCTTATCAAACAGGTGAAGATATCTTATTAAAACTAAAAGATGAACATCCTATTATTAATAAGATATTAGATTATAGAAGATTAACTAAATTAAATAGTACATATCTAGAAGGATTAGTTAAATATATTAAAGAAGATGGTAAGATACATACTATTTATAAACAAACATTAACTAGAACTGGTAGATTATCATCAGTTGATCCTAATCTTCAAAATATACCTACTAGAGATGAACAAGGCAAGTTAATTAGAAAAGCTTTTGTTCCATGTAATAAAGAATTCTTATCTTGTGATTATTCACAAATAGAATTAAGAGTACTTGCTCATATATCTAAGGATAAAGAATTAATTAAAGCCTTTGTTGATGGAGAAGATATTCATGCATCAGTAGCTGCTAATATATATGGCAAAGATATTAAAGATGTAACTAAGAATGAAAGAAGATCTGCTAAAGCAGTAATCTTTGGAATAGTATATGGTATATCAGGTTTTGGATTAGGTGAAGATTTAGGAATATCTCGTAAAGAAGCAGAAGCATTTATTGCTAAGTATTTAGAATTATATCCAGGTGTTAAAAAGTATATGGATTTAATTGTAGAAGATGCTATTAAAACAGGATATACAGAAACTCTATATAAGAGAAAAAGATATATTGATGAATTATCATCATCTAATTACATGGTTAGAGAATCTGGTAAGAGAATGGCTATGAATACACCAATTCAAGGTACAGCTGCAGATATCTTAAAAATGGCTATGATTAAAATCTATGATGAATTTGAAAAGAATAATATTAAATCTGATATTTTATTACAAATACATGATGAATTAATATTTGATATAGTTGATGGTGAAGAGGACAAAGTAAGAGATATTGTTACTTCAATTATGGAAAATATAGTTAAACTAGAAGTACCTTTGAAGGTATCACATGACTTTGGAACAGACTTATACGAAACTAAATAATTGGAGGTTAGTATATGAATAATACAGATACTAAAAAAAGAATTTTAATAACTATATCTATATTATTAGTATTAGTTATACTCCTATTTGTTATTTTATATGTTGTATTTAATAATAAAAAGAAATCTAGTTATAGATTAAAAGATTATTCTAATGAAATATCTTCACTAGCTAAAGCGAGAAAAACAATAGATATTATAGATTTTGATAATAAGTTTGATAAGATAGATTTTAGTAATGTTAATTGTAATGAGAATTCTTTCAATATAGATGGACATACAATCAATTATGCATGCAAAGTATCTGAGGATGAAGAGGTAGGTACTACTATAGCAGGTAGAATAGATAATAAGTATACTTTTGAAATCTATGAAGATGAATGTGGTAAAGAAGAATTCTATGTTAATGAGAATTATTTGATTAATTACAATACTATGTGTTCAAATGGAGATGCATATTTTAGAATAAAAAATATAAACGATGAAATTATTTA
>JAIKYM010000061.1 GCA_024683115.1 Bacilli bacterium | reverse complement strand
AATTTGATAGTGTAGCTGATTTAATGCATGAATATAAATGTACATATTATCAAATTAAGAATCTTATTAAAGATGCTAAAGTACATAGGAATCGTTCTTGGACAGACGAAGATAATGAACAATTAAAAATATTATCTTCTGTATATAATCCCATCATGTTAGCTAAAATGATGAACCGAGGAATATATACTATTATGCAACAACAAAAGAAACTAAAAATAGTTAGTTCACGAAATTCTCATTGGAATAAAGATGATGATGAAAAACTTAAGAGTATGTGGGGAAAATCTTCTATTGAAACTATGTGTAAGGAACTAGGTAGATCAGAAAATGCTATTCATACTCGTAGAAGAGAATTAGGTTTAAGTAGATTTAGAGATTGTATGGATGATAGTTTAATTGTATTAGAGATAGCATATATGTTTGGTGTATCTGTACCAACTATTCAAACTACATGGATATACTTTGGATTAGAGGTAAGAATAATAGAATTAACTAAAGCTAAAAGTATGATGCTAGTTGAGGTAAATAAACTATTTGATTTCTTATATAATAATAAAGATATATTTGATGCATCTAAAATTCCAACTGAATGTTTAGATGATATGCCTCAATGGATTAAAGAAAAATACCAAGAAGATACTAATAATCCTGTTAATATATCAGCTAATGTACAATTAAAGAAAGTAAAAGCAAGTCATTGATCGATTTGCTTTTTGTTATCTAATATGGTATTATATAACACGGCAAAAAGGAGTTTGATAGAAATGAAACAAAGAGAAGCATTAAACATTTATTTTAAAAGTGTTGTTCCTATGTCTATACATGATTTAGGAGTACTTGCAAGTAAATATTATGAAACAAAGGATATAGAAGCATATAAGGATGTTACATTTGGTTTAAAATATCCTGCATTCTTATTAGCTGGTCAAGTTAAAGCTAATACTACTGAATTTGAAAGAGTAATTAATATTATTTATGTATATTTATTAGATAGATTTATCTCTGGAAAATTAGGTAATGTAGAAATCGCATATGATTTAGTTGGTGATGACTTCGAAAGATATTTAAATAGCGCAATCAATAATGTCGCATCTAATGTCAAAGTTGAAGTACCATTTAAAGATTATGGTCCAAAAATATCTAGAATTATTAATTCTAAACCAGCATATTCTATTGCTCATAATGTTAATAGATTGACAAACAAGTAAAATAAGATTATTATTATTGTTGTAAAGCGATAATTTAGGACTAGTAATATATTCTAATTTTAAAGAGAGTCTATGGTTGGTGAGAATAGATAAATGAAAATATATGAATCTACCTATTAGTTGGTATAATAATACTCGGAGTACACCGTTATTGTAATTAAGTTAAATAAAGAGATGGCACCGTGCTATATGCACTTTCTTAATGCTATCTCTTTTTTATTTGTTTAGGGAAGTGAGAGTATGAATAATCAAGTAAGAGTAGGTGTTGGAGTAATTATTAGAGATGGATCTAAGATATTACTTGGACATCGATCCAAAACTAAAGAAGATACAGGTGGAATTTTAGGAAGAGATACTTGGACTTTACCAGGTGGAAAACAAGAATATGATGAAACTATATATGAAGCTGGTATCAGAGAAGTTAAAGAAGAAACTAATTTAGATGTTAGTAATTTAAAAATACTTACTGTTTGCGATGATATAGATGTTGATAGACATTTTGTTACTATTACATTTGTAACAGAAGATTTTAGTGGAGAACTTACATTGATGGAAACAACTAAAGAAGATGAATGGAAATGGTTTGATATAGATAATCTACCTGATAATTTATATCCACCATCAAAACAAAGCTTAGATAGTTATAAGGAGATAATGAAAGATGGGAAGAGTAATTAATGGAAGAGAAGTATTTAAAAAGGGGACTATAGTACAACATTTTAAAAGAGAACTAATGACTGATGAAGATTTACAAAATAATCCAAATGGCTATTTATATGAGATTATTGGAACTTCAAGACATACTGAGAATAAAGAAGAATTAATGAATTATTTACCTTTATATTATACAGAATGTGTAGATGGTGTAGATTATGCTTCTAGACCTCTAGATATGTTTATGTCGGAAGTAGACCATGAAAAATATCCAGAAGTAAAACAACAATATAGATTTGAAAAATTTGAAGGAAAAGTAAAATAGAAAGAAGGAGTTAATATGATAGATATTAAGTTAATTAGAGAAAATAAAGATTTAGTTAAAGAAAATATTAAAAAGAAATTTCAAGATGAAAAGCTACCTATGGTAGATGAAGTTTATGAAATGGATGAAAAAAATAGACAATTAAAAACTGAAGTTGAAAACTTAAAGGCAGAAAAGAATAATATATCTAAGTCTATTGGACAATTAATGGGACAAGGTAAAACAGAAGAGGCAGAAGAAGCTAAAGCTAAGGTTAAAGAAATAAATGATAAAATACCTGAACTTGAAGAAGAACAAGTAAAACTTGATGAAGAAATTAAAAAGAGAATGATGGTTATTCCAAATATCATTGATGAATCAGTACCTATTGGTAAAGATGATAGTGAAAACGTAGAAGTTGAAAGATTTGGTGAACCAGTTGTTCCTACTTATGAAATTCCTCATCATGCAGATATTATTGATAGATTTGAAGGATTAGATAAAGAAGCAGCAGGAAGAACCTCTGGTGAAGGTTTCTATTATCTAATGGGTGATATAGCTAGATTACATGAAGCTATGATTGCATATGGTAGAGATTACATGATTGATCAAGGATTTACTTATTGTATTCCTCCATTTATGATTAGAGCAGATGTAGTTACTGGTGTTATGTCATTTAAAGAAATGGATGCTATGATGTATAAGATTGAAAATGAAGATTTATATTTAATTGGTACATCTGAACATTCAATGATTGGTAAGTTTAAAGATCAAATCTTAGATGAAACTAAATTACCTATAACTATCACAAGTTATTCACCATGCTTTAGAAAAGAAGGTGGATCACATGGTCTTGAAGAAAGAGGACTATATAGAGTTCATCAATTTGAAAAACAAGAAATGATAGTTATCTGTAAGGCTGAAGAAGCTATGGATTGGTATAACAAGATGTGGAAATATACAGTAGATATATTTAGAAACTTAGATATACCTGTTAGACAACTTGAATGTTGTTCAGGAGATTTAGCTGATCTTAAAGTTAAATCTTGTGATGTTGAAGCTTGGAGTCCGAGACAACAAAAGTATTTTGAAGTTGGCTCATGTTCTACTTTAGGTGATGCACAAGCTAGACGTTTAGCTATTCGTGCTAAAGGTGAAAAAGGTACTTACTATGTTAATACATTAAATAATACTGTACTTGCATCTCCAAGAGGATTAATCGCATTTATCGAAAATAATTATCAAGAAGACGGAAGCATTAAGATTCCTAAAGCTTTACAACCATACATGGGTGGTAAAGAAGTTATCAAGCCAGTTAAATAAAAAGCACAATTATATTGTGCTTTTTTTAATGTTCTTATATAATTAACTTAGAGTAAAGATAGGGAAGTGTTTATATGTTTTGTGACAAATGTGGAGCAGGCTTAAAAGGTGACGAATATAATTGTCCTATATGTGGAAAACAATTAAAAGAAGGGGCACCAGCAGAACCTAATCCAAATAACAATATATTTGCTATGCCAACTACTACTAAAGCTGAACTAGAAACAAATGCAGCTATAGAAGCAGAAAAACATAATGCAAAAGTAAATAAAATGAAAGGATTCTTATCTAAACATAAGAAACCTATTATAGCCGTTATAGCAATAATAGTATTAGCTATAGCAGGTTATATAATTTTTGATCATGTATATGACTATACTAAGATAAACTGGAATAATACTGAGGATTCAAATATCTCATTTACTGGACCTAGAAAGATATCATTAAGTGTTGATGCACGTGGTAAAAAGAATAGTAAAATTGATGATATTAAATTTGAAGTAACAGGTGGTGAAATAGTTGCTGTAGAAGGTTCAAATGTTGAATGGCAATTACCTTCTGAAAATGGCGAGTATACGATAACAGCTATTGCACCAAGTGGTAAAAGGATTTCAAAAAATATAAAAGTATTTGTATTAGATAATAAAGTTGAAATCTTAAATGGTGTTGATCAAGAAGATTTAAAAGATGAAGATGACGATGATAAAGACGGATTAACAAATAAAGAAGAAAAAGAAAAAGGTACAAATCCACTTAAAGCCGATTCAGATAATGATGGATTAATTGACAAATACGAAATTGAAACTAGTAAAACTGATCCATTGAAATATGATACAGATGAAGACGGAATAAGTGATGGTGATGAACTTGTTTTAGAACTAGATCCTTTAAAATCTGATTCTAAAGGTGATGGAGTTAAAGATAGTGAAAGAACTTTAACATATAAAAAGAAAAATGAAAAAACAGGAGTAGAAATTGAAATAACAGGTAAAGGAAATGTCGCTTCTACTACTGTTGATATATTATCAAATAATACTTTTGCTAATATGGATGGTATTTTAAATAAAGTTTATAACTTCTATACAAAAGGTAATTTAACAAATGCTAAAGTTACTATTCCTTATACAGTTGAAGAATTAACTGCTGCAGGTTTAACTGAAGATGATTTAACTTTATACTATTTTAATGAAGAAACTAAACAACTAGAAACTGTTGAAACAGAAGTAGATAAAACTAATAAAGTTTTAATTGTTAATTTAAGTCATTTCTCTAAATATGTTATAGGTAAAAAGAGTTTGACTTTAAATGATTATAGTTCAGATATACTATTTGTTATTGATAACTCAGTATCTATGTATACAACTAAGCAAATGGAAGAAGCTGGATATAATTCTTCAACAGGTGCTGTTGGAAATGATAAAGATTTTGAAAGAATTAAATTAACAAAGAATATGATTGATAAATTTACTGGTAACTATAGATTTGCAATTGCAGAGTTTGCTGGTAATTATAAGAGTGTAATATCATTTACTAAAGAAAGAGAAGAAGTAAAGAATAAGGCAGATAGTTTAAAATCTAATTGGACTGTATCACTTACTGGCACAAATATTATAGATGCTTTGAAATCAGGTACACAAGTATTTAGTCCGACAGATACAAATGGACATTACTTAATTCTTATGACTGATGGTAAAAATACCTCTGGTAATTTATCTTCAAATAAGAGTACAATTATAAGTTTAGCTAAGCAACACAATGTTAAAATATGTGTTATCGGTTTAGGTAAAGATCTAGATAATGATGTATTATCTGATATTGCAAAAGAAACAGGATGCAACTATTATTCAGTTAGTGAAGCTTCTGCACTTGAAAAAGTATATGAAAATGTAGGAGCACAAATTAACTACAATTTAGTTGATACAGATGGTGATGGCAAAACTGATGGAACAATTATAGCTGATAGTGGATTTATTCCAAAAAGAGATGGTTTCTCATTTGCTAATTTTAGTTCTGTTCAATCAATGGATGGTAACTGTTATGGTATGGCTTTCTTTGCGGATTTATACTATCAAAAGAAACTTCCAATGTCTAAAAGTGCTACATCTTTTGCTAAGTTAGGCGTTTTACAAAAACGTGAAGTTAAAGGTTATAATTTAAATGGAACATATTTTAGCGGACAAAGTAAAAATTTATATGATTTTAAGTTTAAAGATGATTTAATGAATGTATATTTCTTTAAAGAAACACCTGATGACTATAGGGATAGAGTTGAAAATGGTGTTTGGAAGTTAAAAAATAAATATTATGATGGATATATTGAACGCGGATTCGTTATTCAAGAAAGAGGAATGAAGGGCGACGGATTCGATAAATTTGAAAGAGCGTTTGTTGATGTTGATAGTGAAAAATTAAAGAATACAGATAATGAGGGATATCAATTATTGCAAGCTATATACTATTTATTCTCAATGCAAAATCAATTACATAATACTTCATTCACTGCAGATCCAGATAAAGCTTATAAAGAATTAGTAGAAAACTTAAGTAATAAAGTTCCTGCACCATCAAATATTGGTGGACATGAAATAAATTCTATAAAATTAATTCAAGATAATAAAGATGCAAATAAGTTTGTAATTGAAGTATATGATAATAACTTCCCTGGTGAAACTAGATATGTATATGTTACTCGTTCTGAAACACATTGGTATAATTTTAATTGGACACAATGGACTAATGATTACGTATACGAGTTTAAATATGATAAAAATGGTGATGGAGAACTTGAAAATATAAATTATAGTGTATCATATGTTGAATTTAATTAAAAAATATAAATAGCATGTTAATTAACATGCTATTTTACGTTTTATAGAGGCATTTTTACAAAAAGATTGTATAATTATAATAGGTGGTAAGTATGGCAAGACGTAGAAGAAGAAGTACTAAAAGTGCAAGTTCAATTCTAAAAAGTTTAAAACCATCTGTTCAGGTAACAGGCATTATATTAATACTTATTGGTATTATTGGTTTTGGTGTTTTTGGGCCAGTTGGTAGATATATTAAATCATTTGGTGTATTTTTATTTGGTAACTATTATGTATTATTCGATATTATAATGGTTATATTAGGTATGTTTATGTTATTTAAGAAAGATTTACCTAATTTCTTTACAATAAAAATGCTCGGTATATATTTATTAGTTTTATCTTCACTTGGTATTTTAAATATTAATCATATTAATCAAGGTGCTACATTAGCTACTACATTCAATGATTTTAGAGAACAATTCTTAGTAACTGTTAGTGATGGATTATTTAATAATATTTCATTAACAGGAAGTGGAGTAGTTGGATTATTAGTATCTTGGTCACTTATAACATTATTAAGTAAAACGGGCGCAATAATAATATTTATAGTATTAATAGTTGTAGGACTAGTATTAGTATTCAATCTAGACTTAATGAATATGATTACATATATTGCTGATAGTTTTAGAAAATCTTATCAAGAATATAAAGTTGAAAGAGAACAAAAGAAAGAAGAAGACAAGAAGCGTAGAGAAGAGGAAGAACTTAATAATCCTCGAGTACAAGCTTATGATCAAGAACAAGAAGAAGATTTATACAATACTAAAGCAACAAAAGTTATACATTCATTAGATGAATTAAAACACAATGATGTTGAAGAAGTTGAAAAGCCTGTTCAAATAGTTGAACAAGTTCCAGAAATAAGCATTAATTCTAATTATCAATTACCTGCATTAAATGATGTATTAGATAAAATAAAGAAAAAAGAAACTTCTCAATCACAAGAATTTATTAAAAATACAACTAATCAATTACAACAAGTATTACAAGATTTTGGTATTACTGGTAAAGTTGTAGCAATTCATGAAGGACCTACAGTAACACAATTTGAAGTAGCTGTTAAAAATGGTACAAGAGTTGCAGCAATTACATCAATCTCAAAAGAAATAGCTTTAGCATTAGCCGCTAAGGATGTACGTATTGAAGCACCAATTCCAGGTAAAACTACAGTTGGTGTAGAAATACCAAATAAAACTCCAGTAGGTGTACCTATTAGAGAAGTAATTGAAATGAAACGTAAAGATATGTTTGGTATGAAATTACCTGTATCTTTAGGTAAAGATATTATGGGTAATAATATTATTACAGATTTAGCTAAGATGCCACATTTACTTGTTGCTGGTTCTACTGGTTCAGGTAAATCAGTATGTGTTAACTCAATGATTGCATCTTTACTAATTTGTAAGAAACCAGATGAAGTAAGAATAGTATTAGTAGACCCAAAGAAAGTTGAATTATCAAATTACAATGGTGTTCCACATCTATACTATCCAGTTGTAACTGATCCTAAACAAGCGTCAATTGCATTACAAAATATGGTTAAAGAGATGGAAAAACGTTATCAAATGTTTGCTGATAATAAAGTAAAAAACATCTCAGGCTATAATGAAATGATGGCAAAAGAAATAAAGAAGAACCCTGAAGATACTTCTTTAAAACTAATGCCTTATATATTAATAATAATTGATGAGTTAGCTGACCTTATGTTAGTTGCAAGAAAAGAAGTAGAAGATTCAATTATGAGAATTACACAAATGGCAAGAGCTGCCGGTATTCACTTAATTGTAGCTACTCAAAGACCTTCAACTGATGTTATCACAGGTGTAGTTAAAGCTAATATTCCATCACGTATAGCATTTGCTGTTGCATCTCAAGTGGATTCAAGAACTATTCTTGATGGTTCTGGTGCAGAAAAATTATTAGGTAAAGGTGATATGTTATTTAAACCTATGGGTGAGAATAATGCATTACGTATTCAAGGTAACTTTATTTCAGATGATGAAATTGAAAGAGTTATCAAATATGTATCAAGCCAACAACCTCCTCAATATGAAACTATGGTAGCTCAAGAAGAACCAGAAGTTGTAAGTGGAGGTGGCGGAAGTACTGGACCTAAGAAAGCATCTGATGATCCACTTTATAATGAAATGCTTAAATATGCTGTAAGTGTTGGTTCTATATCTGCATCTAAGTTACAAAGACAATTTGGTGTGGGATTTAATAGAGCTTCTAAAATAATTGATGAATTTGAAGCTGATGGTATCGTTGGACCTCAAAAAGGTTCTAAACCAAGAGAAGTATTAATTAAAATGGAAGGAGTTACTCCTGATTCCGAAGAATAAAAAGTGTTGACTATTTATAAATAATAATATAGAATACAAAACGGTAGTTTACATAATTTGACAAAGTACAGGTGTTTTAGTATAATAAACATCGTATTTACAGGAATAAGGGGGATTTATATGAAAGGATTTATTCTAGATTATATAAATGAAAATGAATATAAAAAGCTAGAACGTGCATTAAAGAAATATAATATGCTAGCTTTTAAAAAATTAAATTTTGAATATTATCCTGCATTAAGAAGTGGTAATTTCTTAGGTGAGTTAATTGAAACTAACAAAGAAAAGAATACTGAAACATATGAGTTAAAACTTCCAAGTGATTTATTATTTACTCAAGTTCATGGGGAAGTTAAAGTAAGATATATTGTTTATAAAGAACAAAATATTGTAATGCTTGAAACAATAATGCCTACTGACATTTTACTTGAAGGACATGTTGCAGAATTAACTACATACAAAGGCGTTATGATTTCTAAGCAAAATGCTGAAAAAGATAAATTTATGATAAATTTATTCTCAGCTCTAGATAATAATAAATAAAAGCAATTTAATTGCTTTTTTTATTTAAAAAATATATTATATTGTTGGTGATTTATATGGCATCTTTTACTAAAACAATTAAAGATGAAGTTACTAAGATAGAGAATAATAAAATGGAATCTATTGCTGAAGTAAATGGTTTCTTATTATTAGCTGGTAACTTTCATGATGATAGATTAACTATATATGTTGAAAATAATTCTGTAGCTAGAAGAATGTTTTCTTTGTTAAAAAAGATATATAACATAAATATTAATTTAACTATTCGTACACAAAGAAGATTTACAACTAAA
>JAIKYM010000031.1 GCA_024683115.1 Bacilli bacterium | reverse complement strand
GATGAAAAGAATAATAAAGTATTAAAAATAGATGAAGTAGATGATATGGATAATTTACTTGAGTATTTTCCAGGTTTAGCTGATGATGATATTTCATCTACAGATGCTATGGATTTCTTTATTAAGGTTACTAATGATATAAATGAAAGTACTGAAAAAAGATCAAAATTATATGAGAATACATTTGGTAAAAAGTTTATATTTGTAACATATATTTTAATAGCTATAAATGTATTAGTATTTATACTACAAATGTTAGGAATTGTAACTACTAGTCAATTTGGTATGAACGCTGATTTAGTTCGTCATGGAGAATACTATAGATTATTTACATGTGCATTCTTACATGGTGGTGTATTACATTTATTATGTAATATGTATTCTTTATATGTTATTGGGACACAGTTAGAAACTGTTTTAGGTAAAGTTAAATTATTAATAATATATTTAATAAGTATAATAGCAGCATCTTTATTAAGTGGAGTTATAGGTGGTAGTGCTATCATATCAGTTGGTGCATCTGGTGCTATATTTGGTTTACTAGGAGCGTTAGTTTACTTTGGATATCATTTTAGATTATATCTAGGTAATGCTATTTTATATCAAATAATTCCAGTTATTGCAATCAACTTATTTATAGGATTTTCAACACCAGGAATTGATAACTGGGGACATATTGGTGGACTAGTTGGAGGATATCTTACAGGTATGATTGTTGGTGTTAAAGGAAAGTCTACAACATCAGATAGAATCAATGGTGTAATAGTGTCAAGCATCCTATATGCTTTCTTGACTTATATGTTGCTGTTTGCTAAAATATAAAACTATCGAGGGGGATAAATATGGTAAATATAACTAATGTAATATTAAAGAATTTAGGAGCTAGTTCTTTTGTTCCGGATGTACCTGGTCTAAATGTATTACAATACTATATTAATAATGATTTAGATTGTGTATTAGGTAATCATGTATTTAGTGAAGAAAATATGGTTGATATAATTAAAGCAAAAACTAACCATGGATTTAATTTATCAGTTGAAACTATATATAATGAAAAACCATTATTAGTATCTGTATTTGTTTATGATAAAGAATTTAAGATTGTTGGACGTATGAATATTGAAGAAGTATTTACAATATCCGGCAATAATGAAAAGATTAATAATAAAGTTAAATTTGATGATGATATTTATAAAATTGAAGAAACTTATACTGTAGGTTTCTCTGATTATGATGCTGTATCATTTAGATTAGCTCATAAAGAAAATGATGAATTATTATATGATGGTTCATTAATTAGTATAGGTTCTAAAATAGGCGATAAAGCATATTTTGATTATAAGGATAATATGCCTGTTAAAGTTGAAGAATCTAGAAAACCAGAAAAAGCTACAAAGAAGACTTTATTAGGATTCTTTAAAAATTTATTTACTGGTAGTCCAACTATGGGTGTTAAGACTAATAGATCTGATTGGAAATTATTTGCTTATTCAGATGAAATCTTTAGTTCATTAAGGGATAGACTAGAAGTTGAATATCCAAGAGAAAAAGATCCTAACGTTGTAGTAAAAGTAAAGAAAGATAAATAAAAAATGACTTAATGTCATTTTTTTTATATAATTAAATTGGTGATTAGTATGAGAGAGTATGTTGATAATTATATTAATTATATTCGTACTATTAGAAATTATTCTGATTATACAGAAACTAATTATTTGCTTGACTTAGATGACTATGAAGATTATTTAAAAGTTCATAGAATTAATTTTAAGAATGTATCTTACCAAGACATTATTAAATATAATAAATATTTAAAAGAGGAAAAAGAACTATCAGCTAACTCTATAGCTAGACATTTATCTTCTTTAAGAAGCTTTTATAATTATCTATTACATGAAAATGTTATTAATACTAATCCTTTTAAACTTATTAATTCACCAAAGAAGCCTCAAAAACTTCCAAATTATATGAAGTACAATGAATTTGAGGAAATGATTAACACATGTGATGATACACCATTAGGAATTAGAAATAGATGTTTACTTGAAACTTTATTTGCTACGGGTGCAAGAATTGGCGAATTAATAAATATTAAACTAAATGATTTAGATTTATCTAATAAAGAAATTCGAGTATTAGGTAAAGGTAATAAAGAAAGAATAGTTTATTTAAATGAACATGCTGTAGATTCGATAAATGATTATTTAAATAACTCACGTGATATATTATTAGCTAACAATAGAAGTGATAAGTTATTTATTAATCATATAGGTGGTGAATTAACTACTAGAGGAGTAAGAACTATTCTAGATATGATAATAAAAAAATCTTCATTAAGTATTAAAGTTACTCCGCATATGTTTAGACATACATTTGCAACTATGTTACTTAATGAAGGTTGTGATTTAAAATCTGTTCAAGAATTACTTGGACATGTTAATATGAGTACAACACAAATATATACACATTTAACTAGTGATTATATAAAAGAGATGTATTTACATACACATCCAAGAAGTAAAAACACTGACAAATAATTGCCAGTGTTTTATTTTATATCATAAAGTATAAGAATTTAACGATCCATTTAAAGATTCTAAACATTGTTGCTCCTTTCTATCGCTCTCTACTATATATATACAACACTTACCATTCAAATCTCGACAAAAAAATTAAATTTTCTTAAAAAAATTAACTTTTTATTATTTTTTTAAAAAACTTTCAAAAAAAATTCGAGATTTGGGGTACCTTTGTTGTATATAAGTATTAGAAGGGAGAAAATGATGAATAAAAGATTAATAGTTAAACAAGAAGAAATATCTGATTGTGGAGTTTGTTGTTTATTATCTATTATTAGATATTACCATGGAAATATTTCACTAGAAGAATTAAGAATTTCATCTTTAACAACTAGAGAAGGCGTAACAGCATTAAACTTAATTAATTGTGCTATTAAATATGGTTTTGATGCTATAGGTAAAAGAGTAGATGAAATACCTATAGATAAATTACCTTGTATAGCTCATGTAAGAATAAATGATTCGCTCTCTCACTTTATAGTTATTTATTCAGTTAATAAAAATAAAGTGCTGCTGATGGATCCTTCAACTGGTATGAAAGAAATAACGCTTGATTCTTTTTATAAAATATCTACAAACGTTTATATATTATTAAAACCTAAGGGAATAATTAAATATCAACTTAACCCCCAATTTATTAAAAAAGAGTATATAAACTTGCTTCTAACTAATAAGAAAATGATATTTAAAATTATTCTATTAAATTATA
>JAIKYM010000030.1 GCA_024683115.1 Bacilli bacterium | reverse complement strand
AATAATTTACTATATTAAAATCAATAATAATATATATTTTTTTTACATTTTTTATTTGCAAGCACCAAAGTAATCATCTGTTGTATATCTTAATCCCATTGTTTCACCTGGTATTTTGAAAGAATATAAATCACCTAATACTGGTAAATTGAAACTAAAAAATATAGTTGTTTGATAATAACATTTATTTACTCCATTTACAGCTAAAGAATTTCTACTTACGCACACACTATATTTTCCACTTGGTTTCGTATCAACTTTTATTGTTCCAGTTGTACCATGTACAATGCCATACTCACCATCTTTACATCCACCTGTAACCGTATGAGTATTAGAAAGTAGCTTATCAATCTTGTCTAAAGACTTTTTATTAAGTCCTTCGTACTCTTCCACAGCTTTAATTATATTTTCACTTATCTCATAAGCATTAGCATAATTTATTTGAATTGTTACATAAGCAATTAATGCTACCATAAATATCAAAACAGTAGCATATACCCATGTTCCAGCAATAGAATTTCTCATCACACTCACCTATCCTAATTAAATTATACTATTTATAATAGTCTTAAACAATTACAATCAAAAATAAAAAGAGATATTTACATATCTCTATTCATATTTATACATATCTTTACTACGTTTAAAGTAACCGTATACATAGTAACCAACAGCAACAAGTATACCTGTAACTATAATAATTATTATAATTGGAATCCAAATACCAGATGGTTTTTTTACAACTATATTGTAAGCACATACATCACCATTTTCAGCTGTAACACTTATTGTAACAACTGATTTGTTTTTAAGATCTGAATTACCAATTATTTCATATGTTGAATGCAATGTATCATTTGGAGATACATCTAAATCTAATTCATTCATATTTTTATTAACTTTTAAAGTATATCTAAAGTTATTCTTATCATAATTTTTAAGATCAACATTGTTTACTCTAATGTATTTAAGAGTACAATCTTTAGATAGTCCATGGTAGCGCTTAACATGGAATATAACATTTCTTTCACTGCCATCTTGAGCTTTTACTGTAATAAGAATATCTGTATCCTCATCAGGCATATTTTTATCACCGATTATTGAAACAGTAGCTTTATCATCTTCAGTTTCAACCCATACATTTATATTTAATTCACCATATGGTAAAGGTAAATCATATTCACCAAAGTTCGGATTATAATTTTGTTCTTCATCATTAATAGTAATTCTTTTAATATTATTGTTATTAGATAAAACTTCTTCAGTAGTTGGAGCTACTGTTCTAGTAGTTATACCTGTTGTATACCAAGGACTAACAGTTATTATAGTACCAGTGTTAGAACCGGATGTTTTTCTTGAAGTTTTTGCAGTTGTTTTAACAGTTTTCTTTGTACTAGTTATTGGTGCAGCAGTCTTTGTTTTAGTTTGAGTTGGAGTACTACTTGAACTATATGTTTTTCCATCTTTAGTTTGATTACAATTAATTTTTCTAACAGTTGTACAATAAACACCAGAGTTTAATGTACATGAACCAGAAAATTGTGAACAACCATCACTAATTTCAACACGAGGTTCTGGATTCCCATTAGCGCAACTATAACCAACAGATGTTCCCATATTAGCTAAAGTCCAATTACCATTCGATGAACATGCTGCTCTATAGCAGCTCTTATACTCATAAGAACCACTTATATTTTTAAAATTATCACTAAACGCTTTACACTCTTGATATGACATACCAGATGATCCTGTATAAGCATTTGCAACAAATGGCAAAATAAAAATAATTAATAATAGAATATTCTTTCTCATTTACTATCACCTATTCTATTATTAATTATAGTTTATTCTTTATGTTAATTCAACATTTTACTGTCTTCTGTTAACACTTATTATTTCAATATCATCTGTTAATTGTTTTATTCTTTCAATTATTCTTCTAGCTTTAACTTTATCTATGCTATCTTTAGTCTCAGATAAATGTGCTTCTAGTTCACTAATGTTCAGATTAGACGTAAAGAAAGTTGGAAGTTTTTCATCCATACGATATTGAAGAATAGTCGAAAGTATTTCATCTCTAGACCATGATGTAACACTTTCTGCACCAATATCATCAATTAACAACAAATCACATGTTTTCAATTCATTCATATCATATTCAAATGTGCTTCCAAATGATTCTTTAAGTTTTCTAAGCATCTCTGGATAATAACAAATAATACATTTTTTATTCTTCTTAGCTAGTTCATTAAATAAAGCAGCTAATATATATGTTTTACCGGAACCAAATGATCCATGTAAATATAAACCTTTAATATGATTATCTTTATCATAATCTTTATAAAATTTTACTATCCATTTAATAGCATCTAATCGTTTCTTATCATTTTTATCAATATCTTTCATAGATGCTGTTTTAATTGAATGAGGCTGATAATACATAACTGAAGAATTTTCTTCAATCTTTAATTGTTCCTGTAAATACTTACAAGCAACCGCATCAAACTGAACTCTTTCATCATCAACCCTTGGGTATAATAAATATCCACAAGAAGGATTCTTACAACAAGCTAATCCCTTACAATCCTTACAGTTCTTTAATTCTGATACACATCTTTCTAATTTTGATGTATATTTCATAGCAACTTCTTCTTTAAGTTTAAGTTTAGTTACTAATTTAACAAACATAGGATCTTTACATGCATCTATATAAGATTTTTTTAAATCTTTATATAGATTCTTGTTATTAAAACTACTAATGTCGTTCATGGTATTTCACCTTCTTAATGATATTATATACCAATAATAAACCAAATGTCGATAAACTAATAATCAAACCTTCTTTTAAATAAGGTATTTCATATTTTAATTCAAATTCATGATATCCTTCACCAACACCAAATCCCAAGAATGTATCATAGATCTCGTAAACATCTACTTTTTTACCATCTACATAAGCAATCCATCCTTTAGCATATGGAATAGACGTAAACACTTTCATATCTTTATCAAGAGTAATATTTCCTTTTACTCCATTTGTATCTATCTTATCAATATTTGCTTGATATTTAGATAAATAATCATACATTTTTTTGAAATTATTATCATTTACTTTAAAAATAACAGGGTCATTTAAATAATCACTCTTTTTATAAACAACTGTTATCTTTTTATCTGTAGTATAATGAATGTCCATAAGAGTATATAATAACCATATTTGATTCTTACATAGTTTATCCATATATTCCGTTCTATTATTTATATGGGTATATATATAATTCGAGTCATATACAAATAAAGTATTCTCATCATAATAATAAAAATATGCTCCGTTAGCTTTATACGAATATTCATAAGCAATTACTTCATCATCTTCATAAACTGTTTTAGTTTTATACTTAACTAATTCAAGTACATCATCAACACCAGAAAAATCACGTGCTAGCGTATTATGAGTTTCTAAAAAATTCTCATAATACAAAGTACTACTATAGTCATTAACTCCATATATCAATTCTAACGGATATTTATAAACCTGAGTATCACCTATTTTATCATAATATTTATTATCATATTTATAATTAACTAAATATTTAATATTAAATAAACTGTCATAAATTGGTGTAGTATAACTATAACTTATAAAAAAGTTACCATCAGATTTAATCCCCATTTTATTGTTAAATAGAGATAATTTACCATATAAAGTGGAATTAAAAGAAGAAACAGAATTATAACCATATATATATGAGTGATTATATGCATATGGCACTTCACTTTCTTCAAATTGATCTGCCACTTCTACTCTATATCTATAATCCTTATAATCGTTATAATTTGCATTAGTTTGTTCATCATATAAAGATATTGTTTCGAATTCAATAGTAAAACTATAACAATAATTCAAGAACATAAAAGTCTCACCTATAGTTAATAGTATTATCAAATATTTAAAAATTGAAGTTTTAAAATTAGATAAAATAATTACTA
>JAIKYM010000026.1 GCA_024683115.1 Bacilli bacterium | reverse complement strand
TCAGAATTAATTAATGCAGTAAAAGCATTTGATAATATTTCAAATATTGTTAATTCTTTCATACTATCACTACTTATTGAGCTATATTTATACTTTCTAATTCAAATATAAATACAACTTGTAGACTATTACTTGTTCTATGACAAGTTATTAATGTTAATGTTGTTACATCAACATTTCTTTGAATATTTACGGTACCAACTTTAGGTACATCATATCTGTTTTTTAGTACATAATTGTATATCTTACCATTGTAGGTAACATATGCATGTGCACCATCTTCTAATTTATATAAGTCATTGAAGAATGATACCTTTGAATGTCCATTGTGACCGGCTAATATTAAATTACCCTTGTCAACATCAGGCATTGTTGATCCAGTAACTAATAATATATTTTTACTTAATGTATTATTAGGTGAATCTAAATTAGTAAATCCTCTTTTGATATTTACATCAGGTACACTTAAATAACCTATATAACCTGCAGCGTCTTCGACAGGTTCAGTAATGGTCGGTTCATCATCTTCATCTATTGTTCTAACCTCTTCAGGTAGAACTATTTGTTGCTCGACAAGCTTCATATTCTTTTCACTGAATAGATTTGATTTCTTCATTCCAAAATAATTGTATGTTAAGAAGCCAATACCTATTAAGATGAAAAGAATACTAAGGGTTATCTTAGCATTCTTTTGCAGTCTTGATTGCATAAGCTACACCAGAAATTATTAGTGTTAAACCTGCAATGTAAACGAACATACCTGATGCACCAGTTGATGGTACAGGTACAGGTTGTTCAGGTGTATTATAGAATACAACCATTACACGATCTTCATAAACCCCATTACTATTCTTAACTTGTAAAGAACCATTTACTAATACTCTAAATTCTAGAGTTTCTTTGCTTAGTATATATCCTTTAGGTGCAGCTATTTCTTCGATTGTATAATCACCAGGTTGTAAAACTAATTGATATACTGTATTTTCAGAAACGAATTGTTTTACAACGTTACCTTTTGAATCTTTAATAACTAAAGTTGCTCCAGCAACATATTTTTTAGTTACTTTATCCTTCTTAACGAAAGATGTTACATCTTTTAATTCGTTAATCATATTGATCTTAGCAACTTGTTCATATTTGCCATCTACTTTAGCATATAACTTACCATTTTCATCTAACTTGAATTCAATAGTAGTTGTGCTTAATTTGTATCCTTCTGGTGCAATAGTTTCAGTTAAACTATATACTCCTTCTTTTAATACAACTTTATGTGGTGTTGTAGTAGAAACCCAAGATTCAACTACATTACCTTTAGCATCTTTTAATACTAATGTAGCTCCAGGAACTTCTTTTTCTTGAGTTACATCAGTCTTACTGATTTTTACATCATAACTTTCAATATAATTCTTAACTGTTAATTCAATACTTGCCTTAACATTTTCAGAAGTTAATTCTAACTTATCATAAACTAATTTTTGATGAGAAGCATCAGTATAGTAATAATAAGCTACTTCTTTATCATAGTTACCTTCCCATCTTAATGAGAATGTTACTTTATAACCTTCAGGTATATCTGTAGTAGGTATTTTAACTACATATCCACCGTCAGCAGTGTCTCTATAAATTTTTGTATTTGGTGTTGCGTTGATCATAGTCTTCTTTAAATCTTTGATTCCATATGAATCAACATAAATTTTACTTGATACAAAGTAACCATTTTCTTGGCTAAATGTTACTCTATCAGTAGTAATTTTAATATAACCATTTGCATGAGTAGTTGAATTTCTATACTTAGTAGCATTTAACCATAAGTTATAGATTTCTTTACATACAGCTTTAGTTTCAGCATCTAATTCTGCTTTTTCATTTTTAGCTCCTGCATTGATTAATTTTTTAAATGGTTCTTGTAAATTGTTATCATTACCATTTATCCAGTCTTGATACCAATAAATTGCCATTTGTGTAATATAGAAATCTTTATTCTTATCACCTGTGCTAGGTTTATGTTTAAGAATATAATTGATACCTATATCCATAGCACCAGTTTTAGTATAAGTTAAATTACCATCATATTTCTTAGGTAACTCTATACAATAAACGTAAGTACCATCTTTTGCTTTCTTAGCATATAATGCATAATCATCTTGTTTACCTTCAGAATCAGTGTATTTAATGTAATTTAAAACTACACGATCTTCTTTATCCGTAACAAAAGTAGTAGGTAGAATATTATCTGCTTTTGCTGTCATTCCACCAAATAAGAATGTAGCTAAAATCATGATAATAACTATAAATTTAAATCTTTTCATATCCTTTCCCCCTCGAATAGCGTTTATTATATCACAATTAGCCAATATTGCAAATTTTAAACGCACGAAAATAATTAGAAATAAGTATAAACAACAAACCTTTCTTTCTAATGGTTTCATATTATAGCACAGCAAAATAGAAAATGCAAAAAAGTATTGCACTAAAAATAAAATTGTGATATATTTTAGTAGTCAAAGCGACATGGATCTTTAGCTCAGTTGGTTAGAGCATCCGGCTCATAACCGGGCGGTCGTAGGTTCGAGTCCTACAAGATCCACCAATTTTTTTTTGCGGGTATGGCGAAATTGGCAGACGCGCTAGACTTAGGATCTAGTGGATTACTCCGTGGAGGTTCAAGTCCTCTTACCCGCACCATAGTATAATCCATTCAGAACTGTTCTGAATTTGAAATATATCACTTGTGAGATGTCACAAGTTTTTTTGTCTTGTGCTATATATAAAAATACAACTATTAAATAAAAGTAAAAAAAAATAAAACGAGGATGTTAATCTCGTTTTATGTTAATAAAATAATAAATAAATAATATAAAAGAATATATACTATACATGGTATAAATAATAACATT
>JAIKYM010000025.1 GCA_024683115.1 Bacilli bacterium | reverse complement strand
TATAATTTATCAGTAATGGGGTGCTAGCATGAGTAAACAAGAAGAGATAAAAGAGTTATTACAAGAAAAAAAATTATTAACAGAAAATGCTTATGATAGAAATATTAATTTTATAAATGAAGTATTAAGTATGGATATATTTAAAAAGCCACGTTATAGACATTTATTAAAAGCAACAATTTGGCAAAGTAATTTAGATGATATCAACAATATACTAAGTATGAGTGACTGGAATGATCCAAAATATTATCATTTATTACAACCTAATATATGGAAAAGAAACTATCAAGAAGTATTAAATATTATTCATAATCCAAAGTTTAGTAATCCGGATTACTATGATTTATTAACTCCAAATATTTGGCAATGTACTGATGCTGAAGTAGATGAAATATTAAATATGAGCGAGTGGAATGATCCAAGATTTAAACATTTATTAACATCTAATATTTGGAAGAGTAATCCTACAACTATTAAGAAAATATTAGGAATTAAAACTAAAGATGGTGAATCTATTTGGAGTATATCTAAGTTTAGAAATCTACTTGAACCAACTATATGGCAAAGCAGCTATGAAAATGTATTAGATATTATTTCTTTACCTGAATGGGATAATGAAGAATATCAAGATTTATTAACATCTAATATATGGCATAGTACTAAAGAAGATATAGTTAATATCTTACATATGGATGAATGGAAAAAAAATAAATATAAACATTTATTAACATCAAGTATTTGGAATTGTAGTTATTCAGAAGTTAAGAATATATTATCTATACCTGCATGGAACAATCCTAGGTTTAAATCTTTATTAACTCCTAGCATATGGAATAGTAGTTATAAAAATATTGAAGAAATACTAAATATGAGTGAATGGGATACAGGTTTATATGATCAATTATTATCCCCAAGTATTTGGAAGAAGAGTGCAAATGATATTAGATTAATATTACAAATAGCAGAATTACAAGATGATAAATATAATCAATTGTTATCTCCAAGTATATTCTGTATTAAGGCATCTAATATAGTTGGTATGTTAAAACTAGCAGAAGAATATGGACTAGATGCTGTTATATCTAATAGATTCTTAAGAAGAGATGTAAATCAACAAAGAGTATTAATAGAATATCTTTTATCTCATGATATAGAATTAGTATTAGATAAACCAAATGGTGAACATAAAATGAATCCAATACTAACTACTTCAAATGGTGATTTGAAACAAACATATGGCATTGATATTAGTGCAATATCTAGAAAAAAATAACATCCTCAATTGAGGATGTTTTATTATTGTACATAATCTATTTTAGTTATTTCATCTCTTGATATAAATATATCTAATTTATCACCATTTTTAACCAAGGCACCAATTAGATATTCTGGTTTAACAATGTATTTACCATCTTCTGTATAATATACGTTTTCATCTTTAACACTTAAATCTTTATCAACCATGTTTTTAGGAAAACATGCAAGTATTATTACATTGTTATTATTATAATTATTAATTAAATTAAAAAATCCTGTTAAACCAACTAATGGAGTAAAAGCAAGTGAAAGTGGAGGCACACCTTGAATAAAAGCAGAACCACCTACAGCATTTGTATGTCCATTGTTGACAAAACCTTCTTCCATAATTTTTGTAAGAACTTCAGAATTGTTATCTTCATCCAATGGTAATCTTGTTCTATGTACTCCTACAACTATTTCATCATTTTGAGAAAATTGATTTAAGAATATTCCTATATCATATGGTAATGTACAATTCATATCGTTATCACTTACTATATCAAATATATACTTTATGCTTTTATATGGGACAGTTTTATCATGTAATTTTTTTTGAAAGTCTTCACACATAAATAGAGAAAATCTTCCTTCATTGGTAGCATTTTCACATAAAGTGTCTACTTTAGATATTAGTAATTTCTTTTTGCTTTTATCTATTATTTGTAGTAATCCCATATCATCACCAACTTTATTATATCATTTATATATTTAAAGATATATAATAATTTTAGGTGAGGACATGACAGCAGAAGATTTATTCAACATTTTACTTGAAGAACAACCAAGCATTTCTTTACGTGAAAGAGAAGAAGAAGTATTTGAACTTATTCCTGAACTAAGAGAATGTAAGGGATTTAATCAACATAGTATATGGCATCCATATGATGTATATGAACATATATTACATGTTGTAGATAATGTGCCTAATAATTTATTACTAAGAGTAGCAGCTTTATTTCATGATGTAGGTAAGCCAAGAACACTTAGTTTAGATGAAGAAGGAAATGGTCATTTTCCATTTCACTGGGGAGAATCTCAAAGGATATTTTTAGAGTTTGTAAAAAGAAATAATTTACCAAAACAATTTGAAGTACCTATTTCATATTTAATATTCTTCCATGATTTAAGAGGTAAAAATCTTCCAGATAGTTTGGTATTTATGTTTGGTGAAGAAGGTATTAAAAATCTATATGAATTAAAGCGTGCAGATTTATTAGCTCAAAGTGAGGCATTTCATTATTTATTAGATGATTATAATAAACAAGAACAAAATGTATTATCAAGATGCACTCATTAATGATATAATTAAAAGGCAACATTGAAAGGACAATAACTATGTTAAAAACTAATGAAACAATTAATCAAGAATTTATGTTTAGAACAACTGAAGATAATATTAACTATGGAGATAACAATAGTTACTTAGTAACTGCATGTATGAGACACTTAAGAGATAAATACAACGATAAGTGTTATGAACTTGAAACATTAAGACTATTTAAAACTGTAGCTTTATCTCAACAAGATATTGAACATTATTATGAAATATCTCCTAAAATAGTAGAAGCAATCGATAAAGAGACTATAAGTGATGTATTTTTTGAATATATATATGAATATATAGTTCTTGCATGTGTATATGCAATTGATAAAGGTGATTATCATTTTGCTAAGGAAAGATTTTTTTCTACTATGAATGATCTAGAAGAGGTATTTATTACTAGAGCTAATAAATCAGGTAATACTGGTTTTAAAACAAGAATTA
>JAIKYM010000007.1 GCA_024683115.1 Bacilli bacterium | reverse complement strand
AGAGTTCTTTAATATCATGAAACCAAGTGGATATGAAGAAAAAGAAATAGTTAAAAATTATAATCAATCAATGTTATTCTTACACTACAATATTAAAGATTATACAAGTGATGAATATTTAAAGTTAGTATTATTAAGTAGTTTACTTGATTCTGAAGAAAATAATCTTATTTATAAAAAACTAAGACATGATAATAATTTGATTTATACATATAATATTAGAAGAAATGTATTATGTGGTACATATGATGTTATTGTTTATTTAGAATATGAGGATATTCCTACAGTTAAAAAGTTAATAAATGAGGTATTTGAATCAATTAAAGTTAAAGAATTCTTTGAGGAATGTAAGGAAAGAACATTGAAGGCTATGAAGTATTTCCTTCTTGAACTTGAAGATAATCCATCGAATGAAGCTTATACTGAAATGAAATATAGATTTTCTTATGATGTAAAACCAAAAGAAAGAATAGAAAAACTCAAAGATATTTCTTATGAAGATATTATGGATCTTATCTCACGTATGGTTAATACAAAAACTATGATTATTAAAGGTGATAAAAATGAATAAATTTAAGAAAGTAGTATTAAAAAATGGATTAACTTTATATTTATTTAATGATAATAAAAAGAATACATCATGTGCTAATATTTATACTTTAGCGGGTGGATTGGATACTCATTTTATATATGATAATATCGAATATAATCAAGTAAGTGGTATTGCTCATTTCTTAGAACATTATCTTATAGAAAAAAGTATATATGGTAATATCGCAGAAATATTTTCAAAAGATTCTATTGAATCAAATGGCATTACTTCATCAATTACAACTGAATACTATATAACTACAGTTCATGACTTTGAAGAAAATTATATTAAGTTATTAAATATAGTTAATAATCCTAAATTTGATGAAAATGCAATTGAAGATATTAGAAAACCAATTGTTAATGAAATAAACAAAAACCTCGATCAACCATATATGAAATATGGTACATTCCTAAATGATTGTGTATATCACAATTCTAGATATAACAAGAGTTTAGGTGAAATAGAAGATGTTATAAATATGTCTATTGAAGATATTAAAGTTTTCTATGAGGCATTTTATCAACCAAGTAATCAAATAATTGTAATATCAGGTAAGTTTGATGAAGATAAAATTATAGAATTAACTGAAAATGAATATAATAAATTTAAAAGAGAGTATAAAGAAGTAATTAAAGATAAATACTATGAACCAGTTACTGTGAATAGAGAAGAAGCTACATTTGTAGATAACAATTTACCTGAAGCAGTAGATGTACGTTATAAATATGATATATCTAGTCTTACTCCACATGATAAATTTAAACTAAGTTTTTATATGTCATATTACTTAGATAATAATTTTGGAGATAAGAGTGAGTCATTTGATATTGTTAGAGAGAATGGATATTCTTGTTATTCAATAGACTATGGATATTATCCTGAAATAGAAAAAGATATATTTATTATTGAATTAGGAATAGATGCTACTAATCTTGATGAAGTAGCTAAAATAATAGATAAGTATGTTAAAAATGGTAAGACATCTGAAGAGTCATTTAAAGAGTTTAAAAATAATGTATTATTATCTATGATTAATAAATATGAAAATATTTTTTCTGCATGTAGTAAGTGTATTGGAGACTTTTTTAGATATGGTTATTTAGTAAATGATCCAATTGAAGAGGTTAAGAGTTTCACATATGAAGAGTGCTTAGAAATGATATCTAAATTTGATTATAGTAATAGAACAATTGTAAAAAGAATTAAAGGTGAATAATATGGAAAGAGTACAAAAGTTAATAGCAGAATCTGGATTAACATCAAGAAGAAAAGCTGAAGAATTAATTATGCAAGGTAAGGTTTATGTAAATGGAGAAAAAGCTGTACTTGGTATGAAAGCTTCAGAAGAAGATGAAATTATTGTTGATGGTGAAGAAATTAAAAAGGATGAAAAAGTTTATTATCTATTAAACAAACCTGAAGGTTATATTTGTTCATTAAATGATGAAAAGAATAGACCAATTATTACTGATTTAATTGATACAGACAAAAGAATTTATCCTGTAGGTAGATTAGATTATAATACTACTGGTTTAATAATCTTAACTAACGATGGAACTTTAGATAATCTATTAACACATCCAACATTCCATATTGAAAAAACATATATAGCTAAGTTAGATAAAAAGATATTAACTGAAGATATATATAAGTTAAAAGATGGTGTAGTTATAGATAAAAGAAAGTGTATTCCAACACGTGTTAAAGTTAAATCGAATAATAAATATGCTACTGTAGAAATATCTATTATTGAAGGTAGAAATCATATTATTAAAAATGTGTTTGCTGCTTTAGGTTATAAAGTTATTAGATTGCATAGATCTAAATATGGATTCTTAACAGATGATATACCTGAAGGAAACTATAGATTATTAAATAAAAAGGAAGTACATAAATTATATGCATATCAATCTCAAAATAAATAAATTAGACAATCAAGGTAGAGGAATATCTTATTATAATAATAAAATAATATTTATTTATAATGCATTATCAGATGAAGAGGTAGAAGTTGAAATAACTAAAGAAACTTCTAAGTATTATCTAGGTAAAGTAATAAATATTATTAAACCATCTGATAAAAGAGTAAAACCAAAATGTATGTATGTTGATTCATGTGGTGGATGTCAATTAATGCATCTTTCAAGTGAAGAACAACACATATATAAGAAGAATAAATTAAAAGATATATTATATAAATATGCGGGTATAGATAAAAATATTACATTTATTGAATCTGATAAAGAATATAATTATCGTAATAAAGTAGAATTAAAAGTACATAATAATACATATGCATATTATAATCATGATTCACATATTGAAGTAGATATTGCATCATGTTTATTAGCAAGTGATACTATTAATGAAATAATAGATTATCATTCATTTATGAATATTAAAAATGGTGATATTACTATTAGAAGTAATTATCAAAACGAATTATTAATAGTCATTAACTGTGATAAATTCGAATTCTTTAACGAACCACCTGCTAATGTGGTAGGTATAGTAGTTAATGATAAAACTGTATATGGAAATAATTATTTCTTTGATATTATTGGTAAGTACAAATTTAAGGTATCTTACAATGCATTCTTTCAAATTAATAATTATGTAGCTAGTGAAATATTTAGTATATTAAATGAACATATTAAAGGCGATACTTTATTAGACCTTTACTGTGGTTCGGGAGTAATGGGTATTTCATTAAAAGATAAAGTAAATAAGATAATAGGTATAGAGATAAATAAGAATTCTATATTGGATGCTAATGATAATGCATTACTTAATAAAGTAAGTAACTATAAGTATTATGTAGGTGATACATCAGATGTTTTACCAACTATTGAAGATAAGATAGATGTTGTAGTTGTTGATCCACCTAGATCTGGATTAAATGCTAAAACATTAAATGATATTTTATATATCATGCCTAAACAAATAGCTTATGTTTCATGTGATCCAATAACACTAGCAAGAGACTTAAATATTTTAAAAGAACACTATAACATAACTAACATATATGGATTAGATATGTTTCCCAATACATATCATTGCGAAAGTATCACGGTCCTAGAAAGAAGATAAGAATTATGAAAAAAGAAGAAATATCTGAATATGATGGAATAAGACAAGAAAGATTTTATAAAGCCGCAATAAAATATCAAGAAGAAATTGAAGAATATCAAAATATAAGTCCTGCGTATCAGCATTACCTACAAATTTGTGGAAGAATAGCAGACCTAATAAAAGGCTTATCTGGCGATATGCAAGACGATAGGGTTTATATGGCAATATTTAGCTATTTGTATAGAAATGGATATTTGTCTTACAATAATCATTTTGAATTTGGAATAAATCCAAAAGAGATAGCTTGTAACATGGGATTATCTGTGATAACGGGAAAAGGAGTTTGTAGAAATATAGCATCTTTCTTTAAAGATATTTTGATGGCTATTAAAGGTAGTACAAATGGGATAATGGTTGTAGGTACAAATATAAATGAAAATCAGGATATTGTCATTCCATTTAAAGAATTGCCTAAAGAATTTGACATGAATATTGCTGAAACCGAAGAAGAAGTAAGTCAAAATATAGCCAAAAAAGAGTTTATTCCAAATCATGCTGAAGTTATAGTAATGGATACTTCAAGAAACAATGATTCGTATTCATTAATGTTATATGATCCAACAAATATTGGAATAACAAAGATAGATTATAGATCTATAAATTATCAATCAGATATTGCTGATAGAAAATCAATTGATTTTAGGTGTGGTATTTGGGATATCAATACACATTTAACAACTACGGATGAGAGAAGAAAATTTGTTGAAAGATTTGGTAAAATTGCAAAGAGATTAGAAGGATCAAAACATCAAAACTATGGCAGAAAAGATTTAGAATTGATATTGGAATATACTAGAAGACAATGTAATTTACATAAATCAGAAATTGAAGAATTTTATAGAAAGAACATGATGGGATATTCAATTTTAAAGGAACAAGCAGATATTTATATTGAAAAACAAAAGAAATCAACTGAAGAAAAAGTAACAAAAAATAGATGATAAAACAAAAATCACCAAAAACTTTAATATTTAGTGACTACGCAAATAACACACAGACAAGGTTGGTAGACTGTTGGTAATATCCATGCAAAAACCCACGATCATATAAAAAATGATATAGCAAAACCCACAATCTAGCCATGTGGAAACGGTTATGGTTTTAGAAATGAAAGATGTTTAAAAGACATCTTTTTTTATCACAAAATAATAATATTCCGATGAGTAAGAAAGATAGAAAAGTATGGTATAATGTTTATTGAAAGTTGGTTATGTATATGAAATATATTGTCTTGTTAAGAGGAATAAATATAAGTGGCAAAAATAAGATTGCTATGAGTGAATTAAAAAAACAATTAGAAAGTAATAATTATTCAGATGTTATAACATATTTGAATAGTGGTAATGTTATTCTAAATTCTGATAATAGTAAAGAATATATTGTTAATGATATTAAAACTTTAATTAAAAAGAAGTTTAATTTAGAAATTCCAGTATATGTCATTGAGTATTTAGAATTAAAAGATATATTAGAACATAATCCAAATTGGTGGG
>JAIKYM010000009.1 GCA_024683115.1 Bacilli bacterium | reverse complement strand
GATGTAACAAATTTATATCCAAGACATATATATGGAATGTATACTTGTACAAAATATGGTAAAAAATTAATTAAAGAATAATTCATATTTATCTTTAATTAATTTTTTACCATATTTTGTACAAGTATACATTCCATATATATGTCTTGGATATAAATTTGTTACATCCACTACAGAATTAAAAAGTCTAAGAGCTATTTCTTCAAACAATGGATTATCATATATTAAACCAAATAAAAGCCTTGGATGTGTTTTTTCCAATGTTACAATGTTTCTTTGTATTTTTGTATCAAAATCTTTTAATTCTCTTAACTTAAATACTAAGGATGAATTCATATCATCTAACAAACTACTTTTATCCATATATATCCCTTCAAACGCCTTATATTATAAATAAAATATTAAATTTAAGCAAATTAAAAGGTAGAATCACTTTCTTAGTAATTCTACCAAATATGGAAGTTCAAATATAAAGAATCCTAGTATAATTAATACTAATATGATTACTAATACTATTACTAACTTAGGATTATCCTTTTTAACCTTCTTAATATAATATAAATCATTTACTTCATTTAGCTTTTCTATATTAACTTCTTGATTATAATTTGATCCAGTTTGAGCTAAATTATTAGAAGTATTTATATTGTTTTGTTCTTTAGCTTCATTAATAACTTCATCTATTGATTTAGTTTCATTTATAGTTATATCTGCTTCATGATTATTAGCATTTTGATTTCTTGCAATATTTAAAGCATCTTCACTACTTACAGCTATTGGTTTAGCTGCTCCAGTATTTAAAGTTTTAACTACTACTTTTACTTTCTTTGGTTCATTATTCATAATACACCTTAGTTCATAAAGACATCCATGATATTAGGAACCATTTGTTTCTTTCTTGATACTACTCCTTCAAGTAAATATCCTTGAGCAATATTTTCAACTCCATATGCTATTTCCATTAGTGATTTAGAATTATCAGAATAAATAACATATGAATTATTATTTAAGAAATCTGTAACATATAAAGCACATAAATCTAAATCATGTCTACTAACTTCTTTATTAAGTTCTACAACTATATCATTAATACGTGGTTTATATTCATTAAAGTCTGTAGTAAATACTTGAGCTATTGAGAACTTCTTATTATTTACTTCATATTCTTTATAATCTTTAAAGATTATATCATCAGCTTTCATACCAACAATTGATACTCCTGATTCAAGTAACTCTAAACCATATTGTTCTAAATCTACTTCTGCTTTTTTAGCTAGAATATCTGCTACCTTTTTATCTATCTCAGTTGTTGTTGGACTCTTTAAACATAATGTATCAGATAATAATCCAGATAGCATAATACCTGCTATATCTTTAGGAATATCTACATTATTTTCTTTATACATATGATAAATAATTGTATTAGTTGATCCTACAGCCATTGAACGGATATTAATTGGAACAGATGTAACTATATCACCTAAATTATGATGATCTACTATTTCAATTATTTCTCCTTCATTTAATCCATCTACGGATTGTGTTGTAGTATTATGATCTACTAATATAACTTTTCTCTTATTAACTTTCTTAAAGTCTATAGTTCTTATCATACCTACGCATGTATCATCATTTGTAAGTATAGGATAATTAGTATGTTTTAATTTAGATGCTATTTCTTCAGCATCTGTTAAATAATCATTAACATTAAATGTTACACACTTTTCATTTCTTTGTATTGATTTAATTGGATTAGCTAAACATAATACACGAGCAACTTTAAATGATGATTTATTAGCTGAAATAATATTAATATTATTTTGAGCAGCTATTCTCATTTGTTCTTCAGTTAACTCTTTAGCTTGAACCATGATGATAAGTTTAACTTTAACTTTTAATGCATGTTCAATTATTTGTTTTCTATCTCCAACTATAACAATTGATTTATTATCTAGTGGTACATCTTTAATAAAAGTAGCATCATCGAAAGTTGTGGCATGAGCATAACCTTCAATATTATCATCTACTTTATAATAACTTTTAGCATCAAGTACCTTAACTAGATTATCAAATGATGTATTAACATATAAGGATTCATTATAAATCATATTTGCAGCTATTTCCTTTAATGATACATAACCTTTAAATTTATTATGATCATCTACTAAAGGTAATCCTGTAATAGCATTTTCATGCATGAAATTAAATGCATCTATAATAGGGGCATTTTCATTTATAATATAATCTCTATTAAAATTAACATTCTTAATCTTGGCTTTGATATCATTTAAATATTCTGGTACTTTTAAATTAAATTTATTAAGTGCATATTGAGTTTCAGTATTAATATTACCTAATATTTTAGGTTCAGCATTTATACCTAATTTATATTTTAAATAAGATAAACTAATAGCACTTGTAACGGCATCTGTATCTGGATTTTTATGTCCTACAATATATACTTTTTCCATATAGTCCTCCTATTAAGATTAAAAGAACTACTCTTTTGTAGTTCCCTTGTTTTTAGCTCTACTATGATGATGTTTTCTTTTCTTTGTTGTTTCTTCAACCTTAGCATTTTCTTCCTTAACCATTTTCTTAAGGTTCTTTAATTCTGCTTCTCTCTTAATTGATTGAATCTTTAATTCATCTATATCAGCTTTATAATCATCTATAGCTCTATCATACTTAGTATTTTGTTTAGCAATTACCATACCACGTTCAATAACAATTTTCATAACTAATGAGAAACCTAAGAAGAATAAAGCACCATATCCAACTTTAAAATATAAATCTTTAAATAAAGATGTAGTATTTGTAATTATATGTAACATGATTGGCATAATAAATGCAGCCATGAAAGATATACTTATCATCTCAGTTGCTATATCTGCAGCAGTCTTAGTAAAGATATCACCAATTGTTATACTCTTAAATAACTTAATTGATCTGTTTAATAAGATATAAAATAACATATGATTTAATGAATTAGCTACACCATATCCAATTGTAGCAATTAATAATTTTTGCATTCCATAGTTATTAACAAAAATCATAACATCTTGATTAGAATATGGAAGAATCATATATGTAAACTTAGTTAATAATTCCATTGGCATATTATTTCCATATATAATTGTTGAAATAATTAAACCAAT
>JAIKYM010000105.1 GCA_024683115.1 Bacilli bacterium | reverse complement strand
GATCTAATTATAAGAATTATTCATATTATTCTAATCAAGATAATAATTTTATATCATCTGATACATTAAAGAAGATTAGAGATTTAGCTATTAGAATTGAAAGATTAAATCCTAAAACTGATGTAGAAAAAATATATATGGTATCAGATTATATTCAAAGTACAGTTCAATATATAGATGGTATTGAAAGTGAAAGTTCAAAAGGTATTATAGTTTGTCCAGATATAGATATGTATTATAGAGAACAACATTATATCGATACTCCAATTAATAGAGGATTTGGAGTTTGTGGTCCAATATCACACTTAACAACATTATTATTAAATAATGAAATGATGGGTGTTGAAATCGAAACACTTAGAAGTAGTAGTCACTTCTATAATAGAGTATTAATTGATGGTAAATATTATTATGTTGATAATACATGGAATATAACAAGAAGTGAAAAATCTCCATCTGATGCATTAATAACAAATTCATTTAACAATGATTACTTATTATTTGGAATTGATAGAGCAAAGAGAATTGGACACCATGATACATATGTAGTATTTAATTATACACATGGTGAAGACTCAAAAGAAGATTATCAAAAGATAAAATATGATTCATCTTTTGAATATATGACTAAACCAAAATATAAGAGTTATAAGAAATAGAGATATGTAATAACATATCTCTTTATTTATGTTATAATTTATATATGGTGAGAGTATGAAAAAAGATCATTGGGTGTTAATAGTTTTTATATTAACTTTTATTTTATCAATTATATTTAGTACAGTTTCCAATTTGATGGCTGTTTCATGCAATAATATAGTTTTATCTATAGTACTAGTAGCTGTTATTGTATTTGGTATTTTATTTGATTTAATAGGAACTGCTGCTATAACTGGAAAGGAATCAACATTCCATGCATTAAACAGTAAAAGAATAAAAGGAGCTAAACAAGGTATTTTTATCATTAAAAATGCTAATAAGATTTCTTCTTTTTGTAATGATATAGTAGGGGATGTATGTGGAATAATATCTGGTTCAATAGGAGCTTTATTATCTATATCTTTAGCTACTACAACAGGTTTTAATAATACTATTGTAAGTATAGTAATTGCAGCATTTATATCAGCTTTTACTGTAGGTGGTAAAGCTATATTTAAATTAGTAGCAATAAAGAATGCAGATAAGATTATTTTATATGTAAGTAAAATATTAGCAATATTTGAGAGGTCAAGATGAAAGCATTAATAACTGGAGCATCAAGTGGAATAGGTAAAGCTATAGCTTATGAATTAGCTAGCCGTGGAATAGATTTAATATTGGTAGCTAGAAGAGGTATAGAATTAAAGAAGATTAAAAAAGATGTAGATGTAGATGTTAAATGTTATCAATTAGATATATCAGATATGAAAAATATAGAATACTTATATAAAGAAGTAAGAAAAGAAGATATAGATATAATTGTTAATAATGCTGGTTTCGGATTATTTGGTAAATTTGTAGAAACAGATATTACTAGAGAATTTGAAATGATTGATCTAAATATTAAAGCTGTTCATTATTTAACTAAGTTATTCTTATATGACTTTGTTAAAAAAGATAAAGGATATATATTAAATGTGGCTTCATCAGCTGGATTCTTAGCTGGTCCAAATTTATCAACATACTATGCAACTAAGAATTATGTATGTAGATTAGATGAAGCAATATATCAAGAATTAAAAGAAATGAAATCTAATGTTAAGATTTCTTCATTATGTCCTGGACCTGTAGAAACAGAATTTAATAAAGTAGCAGGTGGATCATTTAAACATAAAGGATTATCAGCTGACTATGTAGCTAAAGTAGCAGTAGATGGAATGTTTAAAGGTAAGATGACTATTGTACCAACTTTAAAATTGAAATTAGGTATAGCTTTATTAGGATTGGCTCCTAAGAAACTATTATTAAAAATAGTTTATAATTATCAAAGTAAAAAAATGAATAAATAAGTTTATTCATTTTTATTTTTGTTATATACTAATAATAGAAAGGAGTATTATAGATGGTTGAAGCTTATAAACAATATTGGAAAAGAGCTTTTGATTTTAAGGGAAGAACTAGTAGAGCTGACTTCTGGTGGGCTGTATTAGCTATTTTCTTAGTTTCATTTGTTCTTGGTTTAGTTTTAGGAATTCTTGGACTAAATGCTAAGTTTACATTCGATATGAATGCAGGTCTTAAATTTGAAGGTGGCGCTGGATTAGTTATTACTAGTTTATGGTCACTTGTAAATATTATTCCTGGTTTATCAATGGAAGTTAGAAGACTACATGATACTAATAAAACTGGATGGCTTCTATTATTAGGCGTTATTCCAGTAATTAACTTTATTGGTGCTATCGTATTATTTATTTTCTACTTACTACCTGGTGTAGATGCTGGAAATAAATACAATAATTAAGCATAAAAAAAGATGAGTTATTCCTCATCTTTTTTTGTTATTGATGTAATTTTTTTTGCTACATTTTGAATATTACCTTGTCCAAATGCATTTAATACTTCAATTGGAATAGCAAATATAATTGTATTTGATTGATCTGATGATAAATCATTTAATGTAGCTAAAGTTCTTAAGTGTAGAGCACCAGGAGTTGAAGCCATAGTTTCAGCAGCTTTAGCTAAGTTTTCAGCAGATTCAACTTCACCTCTAGATTTAGTAATAACTGCCATTTTTTCTCTTTCAGCTTCAGCAACTTTAGCAATAACTCTTTGCATTTCTTCTGGTAATTTAATATCTTTTAATTCTACATTTTCAACTTTAATTCCCCATGGATCTGTAGCTTCATCTATTATCTTACAAATTTCAGTAGATATTTTATCTCTTTCAGATAATAATTCATCTAATGAGATTGCACCAACTGCATTACGCATTGTTGTTTGTGCTAATTGACCAACTGCATATTGATAGTTTTGAACAGCTATTAAAGCTTTAGCAGCATCAAATACTTTATAGTAGATAACTGCATTAATTCTAATAGATACATTATCTTTAGTAATAGCATCTTGTTCTGGAACGTCAACTGCTTTTGTTCTTACATCTACCTTATAGAATGATTGGAAAATTGGTAATACTAAATTCCAACCAGGATTTAATACTTTTTTAAATTTACCTAATTGAAATAATACTCCTCTTTCATATTCATTAATTTGTTTAATAGATGATAGTAATATAATTACAGCAAAAACTATAATTGGTATTAAAAATTCCATATAATCTCTTCCTTTCTTAAGAATATTATACTATTAAATCTATAAAATTACATCAAGTTTTGGTATAATTTAATTGGTGATTTGTATGAAAGTCGTTAAAGATTTTGATGAATATAAAATTATAGATTTATGTGATGGAAATAAATATGAATCTTGGAATGGAATAACTTTAGTTAGACCAGATCCAGAAGTTATTTGGAAGGATAAATTAACTGATAATAAGTGGACTCCTGATGCTTATTATACAAGAAGCAACAAGGGTGGAGGAGCTTGGACTAAAAATAATAATCGTATTAAAGATTCTTGGACTATTAGATATAATGATTTAACATTTAATCTAAAACTAATGGGATTTAAACATACAGGATTATTTCCAGAACAAGCATATAATTGGAATATTATTAGAGAAAAAATAAGAAATGCCAATAGACCTGTTAAAGTATTAAACTTATTTGCTTATACAGGTGGTGCCACAATGGCAGCATTGAAAGAGCATGCAGTAGTTACTCATGTTGATTCGTCACGTGGTATGATTGACTGGGCTAAAGAAAATGTTAAGTCATGTAAGTTAGAAAACGAAGAGTGTCATTTCTTAGTTGATGATGTAGTTAAATTTGTTGAAAGAGAAATAAGAAGAGAACATAAATATGACATCATTATTATGGATCCTCCTTCATTTGGAAGAGGAGCTAATAAAGAAGTTTGGAATATTGAAAATGATTTATATGATTTAGTTAAGAAGTGTAGTGAAATTTTATCTGATGATCCAATCATGTTCTTAATTAATTCTTATACTACAGGATTATCTCAAACAGTATTAGCTAATGTATTAAAGTTAACTGTTGAAAAGAAATACAATGGTTCTATTACAACTGATGAAATAGGTTTACCTGTTCAAGATAGTGAAATAATATTACCATGTGGTATATTTGCAAGATGGGAGAAAGATAAATATGAAGATTAGAATTTTTTCTAAGAATAATGAATTATCTGAAAGTGTAAGAAATGAATTAGAAGAAAAACTAGTTTCAAATGGATATGAATTATCTAATAAAGATGATTTTGATCTAGCTATATCTGTAGGTGGAGATGGAACATTTATTAAGATGATTCATGAATGTAATTTCAATTCAGATAAAAAGTATGCATCTGTTAACACTGGTAATCTAGGTTATATGTCTACTGTTGATAAAGATGAAATCAATTCATTCATAGAAGATTTAAAAACTAATAGTTTTATAAAAGAAGAGAGTAAATTCTTAACTATTAAAATAACAACTAATGATGAATACAATGGAACAATTCTTAAGGCACTTAATGAAATAACTATAAGAAGTACTTTATTAAAGACTTTATATTTATCAACATTTGTTAATAGTAATTTATTATATAATCTATCTGGAGATGGAGTTAATATTTGTACATCATTTGGAAGTACAGCATATAATATGAGTTTAGGAGGAAGTATAATAGATTCTTCTTTAGGAGCAATTGAAGTAGTTCCTATTGCACCAATTAATAGTGTAGCTCATAGAAATATAGCATCTCCATTTATTACAAGTGATAAGAATAAAATTATTATTAAACCTATTAATAAAGAAAATTCTATATCTATAATAATAGATGGTAAGATAATACCTATTAAAGATTTAATAAGTGTAGAAGTAACTGTTAATGATTCTATCAGCATTTTAAAGAATGTTGATCACAATGATATCATTACTATGAATAATAAAATATATAAATAAAAAGATTGTATTTCTACAATCTTTTTTTAGTATTTATCAGTATCAATTGGTTTATATTCAGATGTAATAAAATCATTCATAGTTTGTTCATCATCTGATTCTAAATCATCACTAATAATTATATTACTTAATTCTAAATCTTTTTGAACATCTTCTTTAATTTCAACAACTTCTTTATTAACATCTTCATCAGTTACTATTTCTTCTTTTTCATCTATTTCAATATCTTCAGCAACTAATTCATCTTCTTTATTCATACCATCTAAATCATCATCTGGATGTAAGTTTTCAATATTATCAGTAGTGAATTTAGCTATTCTTTCAAATTCATCATTGTAATATGTATATACATCTTTAACTTGATTATATACATTTTCTAATGCTTTCTTTTCTTGAGTTAATTTAATTAATGCCTTCTTAGCTTCTTGAGCTTTATCAATTAAATCATTCATTTCTTTTTGGTCTTTTTGAATACTTCTTTTTTTCTCTCTAATCTTAACATTAATTTCTTTAGATACACCAGTTAAGATATTAGCTAAATCTTCATCTTGGAATTTTTCAACAAGATTTCTATAGTCTTCTTCAAAACCACTTATTTCATCAGTTACTTTTTGAATTTTCTTTTTAGCTTCATAGAATTGATCTTTATATTGATTAACCTTAGCTAATTCTTTATCTATTTCACCTTTGTTGAATGCTAATTTAGATTCATAATCTTCTTTTAATACTTTTATTCTTTCGATGATTTCATTTAGTTTAGCATTTGTATCATTAATTAAAGTAGTATTCATATTACCAACCTCTTATTCTATTCAAAATTATAGCAATTTATAACAGTTTTGTAAATGATTACAATTGATTTTAATTATATTAATTATTATAATAAAAGCAGATTGGGTGATTGGATGTTAGAGTATATAAAAAGCATATTAAATAATAATACACCACAAGGTAAAATAGACGTTACAGTATTCTTTGTTGATGCCTTCTTATTGTTGTGTCATATTTTATTAATGATTATTTATTTGTTCTCTAAGAATATTTTAATTATTACTACTAATATCTTTTCAATTCTTATTTATTTATATTTTGTTTTTAATTGTACGAAGAAGATGAATGTCTTTGTTGTAATTACATATTTAGAGATATTATCTCATATAGTTATAGCATCTATAGCATTTGGATTATCTGCTGGATTCCAAAACTGGTCTTATGCATTGTTATGTGCATGTTTCTTAACTACATTCACACCTTTAAACGATGAACATAAATTAGATAAAAGACCTTATATATTTGCTCTTATTTCAGTAATTGCTTATTTTGTATTAATAGTAGCA
>JAIKYM010000070.1 GCA_024683115.1 Bacilli bacterium | reverse complement strand
GATACAGTTGGTGGATATTACTTTGATATTAGATATAACATGAATAGTGTATTTATTGGTGTATTACTTGTTAGTGTAGTAGGTACAGTTATTGATACATCTATATCTGTTGCATCTGCTATGAATGAAGTGTATGAGAATAATCCAAAGATGAAAGATAAAGAATTATATAAATCAGGTATGAATGTTGGTGGAGATATATTAAGTACAACTATTAATACTTTATTCTTTGCTTTAATAAGTGTATTTATTGGATTCTTTATGTGGCATAGAGGTATGAACTTTGGTGAGATAGTTAATTATAAGTTATTTGCTGAAGATCTAATGAGACTATTAATCGCCTTTATTGGATCGGTATTAATAATACCTGTAACTTCTTATATAAGTTCAAGAATGCTTATAAGTAAAAAATCAAAATCCTTTGTTGAAAATGTTAAGAAAAAGATTGCTAGTGCTTTTGAAGAATAAAAGATTGCATAGCAATCTTTTTTATTTACTGTATTTAAATATATATGTTAATTGTGATATCATTATACTAGAGGGATTATAATGAAAAGGATAAGAATATTTATATTATTGTTGATAATGATACCTGTTTCAACAATGGCTAAAACTAATGAGGTAATACTACCAAGTACTATATCAATTGTTATGGAAGATAATGTAACGGATATTACCGATACAGATGACAATTCTTGTGTAATTGATAATGCTGAGGCATTTTCATGTGGAAATTTAAGAAGAATACCTAAAGGAGTTCAATTTGCTTCAAATATATTCGTTAATATTATTAAATATGCAATTCCTGCTATCATGTTAATATCATATATTTATAACTATTTATTAATTAGATTTAATAGAGATAAATTTGATGTTATAGAAGCTAGATTATACTATTTAAGGGTTGCATTAGTTCCATGTATGATATTTGGTGCTGTATTTGGCACTCAAATTGCCGTTGCTAAATTTGCTGCCGAAGATGGAGCAAATGCTTTATTAGATTGTGCAGATTGTTTTTTAAATAATAAGTGTAATGTTATATATAATCCATCAGAGAATCCATGTAAGGATGATAGATATTTTATTATAAATGGTAAAGAAGTAGAAAACGAAAACTATGATAAATATATAGAAAAATATGAGAATACTTCTTCTAAAAAGACTAAGACTTCAAGTGGTAATACACAACAAAACAATAATCAAAATAATAACCAAAGTAATAACGATCAAGTAGAACCAGTTTCTCAAAATATTGATAGTGATTCTGATGAAGAAGAGGAATATATACCTGCACCAGTAGTTATATCTAATCCTCCAGAACCAGAACCTCAACCTGTTCCAGTAACTCCTACTTTGCCTATTACAACTACTACAAGAAGATCAACAACAACTACAAGAACTACAACAAAAACTACAGTAACAACTACTGAATATATTCCAAGTACTCCTAGTACACCATCAACATCAAGTACTCCTAGTACACCAAGCATACCATCAACACCAAGCACACCAAGTATTCCGAGCACACCATCAACACCAAGTACACCAACATATTCAGGAAATCCTATAGATGTATATTTCTTAAATACAATGACTAATCCACTTTTAAAGGAAACACATACATCTAATCAAGCAATTTTAATTAAAACTTATGATGAAAAATATGTATTACTTGATACTGGTGATGAGGATAGTGGTATAGTTCAAATAATATATAATAAATTAAAGGAATTACAAGGAACTACTAATGTTTATATCGATTATTTAATATTATCTCATATGCATAATGACCATTTTGGTAACATGAAAGCTATTATGGGACATAAGAACATAACAGTAAGAAATGCTATATGTAAGTATGATCAATTCCAAAGTGGTTGGTATAATACTCACTTTGCTGAACCATTGAAAGCAAACGGTATTAACGAATATAAAGTTACTTATGATGGTCAAGAATTACAACTAGGAGATATGGTATCATTAAAATTCTATAATACAACTGATATTTATAAGAAATATGATGATCAAGGTATATGTAAACGTAATTATCTAGGAGTTAAGTTTAAACTTGTTAGTAAAGTTGGAACAAGTCAAAACTTTGGTACTAAGAATGATCCATTATATATTTATATAGATGGTGGAAAATATAAAAATGGTACTTTTGAATATTACACAACTACTAAATATATATCTAAAAAAGGTGGAAGTGGTATTAATCAATATTTCTATGCTACTAAAGTAGATGATAGAAAGAACTGTAATTCAAATGGTAATTCATATGGTATTTTAGTAACAGTTAATTCATCTCCTAAGAAGAAGTATATTTATCTTCCAAGTGACCTTGAGAATATTGGATATGATTTATTCCCTAATAAAGATGGTATTTATGGTAATATGGGATATAGTAGAGTATATGGAAGTAACGGAGATGCTAAATCTAAATTAAGTTATAGTGTTAAAGATAAAGACTTTACTCCAATATCTAAGAATTTAATTCTTGAAGCTAGTGAAACAAAAGTAGCTACTAGTATTAGGAATTATTTAGGAAGTAAAACAGAAGATATAGTTATTTATCAAATGGCTCACCACGGTGGTAACAGTGCTCCTGATGCTATAAATACTCTAGGTTTAAATAGAAGTGATTTATATGCTATAGCTATGAGATCAACTGATACTAAGAATTCTAAATTTGCACCAGGTTACATTGAAGGTTTCAATTTAGCTAGAACATATTATTACACTTTATCTAGTGCTAAGAAGATGGCAGCTGGATATTCTGAAAACGGAATTAAGTGTACTATAACTGTAGGTGGATCTACAAGTTGTAATCATATTTAATAATAAAACATCATCAATCGATGATGTTTTAATTATTAATATACAATGGTATTTATTTAATGTTATAATGTATATGAATATGGAGGTATTAGAAATGAATATTAATGATTTAATTAATAAATATAATACTCTTTTAGATAGACTTAATACT
>JAIKYM010000052.1 GCA_024683115.1 Bacilli bacterium | reverse complement strand
TATTTTAACCAATCAAATTATTGAATTAGGTATGAGAATTCATGAATATCGTATTAATTTTGTTAATAATATAAGTAATTATATAGAAAACAATTATTATAAGATAGCTAAAGAACATGGATTGGTATTAACTTATAACTCTGACTTTATGAACAAATCTAAAGAAGAATTAGAAAAACTTTATAAAAAGTATTTAGAAAAAGATACGATTCAAGGAAAAACTACTTTTGGAGTACATCATGATGATTATTCATTTAGCTTAAATGGTAATAATTTAAAGGATTTTGGATCTGAAGGTGAGCAAAAAAACGCTATTATTTCGCTTAAAATGGCGGAAATAGATATATTTAGAAATGATTTAAATATTATACCTATATTAATTCTTGATGATTTATTCTCTGAATTAGATAAAAAGAAAATAAATAATATATTAGGATTTATATCTGATGATATTCAAACTTTTGTTACAACAACAGAATTAACAAAAGTAGATAAGAGATTAAAAGTAGGTAGTAAAGTATTTAAAATCAAAAATGGTAGCATCAAGGAGGAAAATTATGAATGAGAAAGAACTAGCTGAATTAAATGCTAAAATTGATGAATACGATGATAGTGAGATACAAGTACTAGAAGGACTTGAAGCAGTTCGTAAAAGACCTGGTATGTATATTGGTACTACATCTGAAAGAGGATTACATCACTTAGTTTGGGAAATAGTTGATAACTCTATAGATGAAGCATTAGCAGGTTTTTGTACAGATATTCAAGTTAAAATAGAGAAGGGCAATGTTATATCTGTTCGTGATAATGGACGTGGTATGCCTACAGGTATGAATGAAAAGACTGGTAAATCTACTATTGAAACTATATTCACAGTATTACATGCTGGTGGTAAGTTCGGTGGTGGAGGCTACAAAGTTTCAGGTGGTCTACATGGAGTAGGTGCATCTGTAGTTAATGCCTTATCTAACTGGCTTGAAGTTAGAGTATATAGAGATGAAAAAGTATATTTCCAAAAGTTTGAAAATGGTGGAAATCCACTTGGACAATTAGCTGTAATTGATTCTTGTGATAATGATATACATGGTACTGAGGTTAGGTTTAAAGCTGATCCTACTATATTTACTGAAACTACTGTATATAATTACAATACTTTAGAACAAAGATTAAGAGAACTTGCATTCTTAAACAAGGGTTTAAGAATCTCTTTAATAGATGAAAGAGAAGAACAAGTTAAGAGAGCTAACTTCTATTATGAAGGTGGTATTTCTGAATACGTATTACTTTTAAACAAAAATAAAACAGCTATACATGATGTAGTAGCGTTTGAAGGTGAAGAAGACGATATTTCAATTGAAATAGCACTACAATACAATGAAGAATACAATTCAGCTATATATTCATTTACTAATAATATTCGTACACATGAAGGTGGTACACATGAAGATGGTGTTAAAGCTGCCTTAACAAGAATTATTAATAAATATGCTAGAAGTACAAATATATTAAAAGAAAAAGATGAACCTTTGAAGGGTGAAGATGTACAAGAAGGTATAACAATGGTTATTTCTTGTAAGCATCCAGATCCTCAATTTGAAGGTCAAACAAAGACTAAATTAGGTAATTCTGAAGTAAGAAAGATAGCATCAGACGTATTTAGTGAAGGATTTGAACGTTATTTAATGGAAAATCCAAATGCAGCTAAAATAATTGTTAATAAATGTTGCTTAGCTTCTCAAGCTAGATTAGCAGCTAAGAAAGCTAGAGAAAATACTAGAAGAAAAACAAGCTTAGATAGTATTAATTTCATGGGTAAATTAACTGATTGTAAGTCCAAAAATGCTGAAGAATGCGAAATATTCATAGTCGAGGGTGATTCAGCCGGTGGTTCTGCTAAAATGGGTAGAGATTATATGACTCAGGCTGTATTACCTTTAAGAGGTAAAATACTTAATGTTGAAAAAGCTAGACTTGATAGAGCATTAAATAATGAAGAAATTAAATCTATGATAACAGCCTTTGGCACTGGTATTGGTGAAGATTTTGATGTTAATAAGTTAAGATATCATAAAATCATTATCATGACTGATGCCGATGTAGATGGAGCACATATTAGAACATTATTATTAACTTTATTCTATAGATTCTTTAAACCTATAGTTGAAGGTGGATATGTATATGCAGCTCAACCTCCATTATTTAAGGTTACATACGGTAAAAAGACAGTTTTAGTACAAAATGAAGAAGATTTACCTAAGATATTAGCTGAAATTCCAGAAAAATATCAAAATAGTAAAATTGTTAATAGATTCAAAGGTTTAGGTGAAATGGACGCTGCAGAGTTAAGAGATACTACAATGTCTAAATCAAACAGAGTATTACGTAAGATAACTGTTGAAGATGCAATGGCAGCTGATGAGGCATTTAGTTTATTAATGTCTGATAATGTTGAGCCTAGACGTAATTTCATAGTTGAAAACGCTGGTTACGTTAAGAACCTAGATATATAGGAGGGTAAAATATGGATGATAAAGAATTAGAAATCAACGAAGAAACAACTGAAGAAGTTGAAGAAATCGAGGATGAAGAAATAATTGATGATTCTGATGATCAAGATGTAGATATCGAATTACCTCAACATGATAATATGGTTGATAATGATATCGTACGTGAAATTAAAGATTCATTCCTAGAGTATTCAATGTCTGTTATCGTAGCTCGTGCTTTACCTGACTTAAGAGATGGTTTAAAGCCAGTTCATAGACGTATTTTATACTCAATGTATGAAAGTGGTATAACACCAGATAAACCTCATAGAAAGTCTGCTACAACTGTTGGTAACGTTATGGGTACTTACCATCCACATGGTGATTCATCTATATATGATGCAATGGTTCGTATGGCACAAGATTTCTCATATAGATATCCACTTATAGATGGACATGGAAATTTTGGTTCTATGGATGGCGATGGTGCAGCAGCAATGCGTTATACAGAAGCAAGATTATCTAAGATTTCTCTAGAAATGACTAGAGATATTAAGAAAGATACTATTGATTTTGTTGATAACTTTGATGCAACTGCAAGAGAACCTAGTGTTTTACCATCTAAATTTCCTAATATTTTAGTAAATGGTACCATGGGTATTGCCGTAGGTATGGCAACAAATATACCTCCACATAACTTAAAAGAAGTAGTAAATGGTTGTGTAGCTGTACTAGATAACCCTGAAATTGAATTGGATGAGTTAATGACTCACGTTAAGGGACCAGATTTTCCTACAGGAGCTATAATTCTTGGAAATTCAGGTATTAGATCAGCATATGGTACAGGAAAAGGTACTATTACTATTAGAGGTAAAGTAGAAATACAAGAAAAACAAAATCATAGTTTAATTGTTATTACTGAAATTCCATATGGAGTTAATAAGAAAGAATTACAAACTAAGATTGCTGAACTAGTTAAAGATAAAGTAATCGAAGGTATTTCAGACTTACATGAAGAAACTAACATTGAAAATGGTATCAAAATAGTTGTTACATGTAAGAAAGAAGCAAATGCTAACGTTATATTAAATAATTTATATAAATTAACACCATTACAAATGACATACGGTATTAATTTATTAATGTTAGACAATGGAATACCTCGTACATTAGGATTAAGAGATATTTTAATTAAATATACTAATTATCAAAAAGAAATAGTAATTAGACGTACTAGATATGATCTAGGCCAAGCTGAAAATAGAGTACATATCTTAGATGGTGAAATAATTGCTATCAATAATATAGATGATTTTGTTAAGATTATACGTGGATCTCGTACAGATATTGAAGCTAAGACTAAATTACAAGAAAAATATGGCTTAGATGATATTCAATCCGAAGATATCTTACAAATGAGATTAAGAAAATTAACTGGATTAGAGTTAGATAAACTTAACGAAGAAAGAGATGGCTTATTAAAGGACATTGAATACTATAATTCAGTATTAAATTCTGATGAATTAGTAAGAGATATTGTTAAGAAGGAATTACTTGAAGTTGCTAATAAATATGGTGATGAAAGACGTACTCATATTGATATGACAGCAATTGACTTCATTGAAGATGAATCATTAATTCCTGAAGAAAATATCATAATTACGTTAACTGACAAAGGATATATCAAACGTTTGTCTGCTAATACTTATAGAGAACAAAATCGTGGTGGTGTTGGTGTTAAGGGTATGACTACAAATGAAGATGATTATGTTAAATTCTTAATTAACTCATCAACACATGATTATGTATGTATTTTCACTAATAAGGGTAGAATCTACAGATTAAAAGGTTATGAAATTCCTGAATATGGTAGAAATGCTAAGGGATTACCAATAATTAACTTAATTCAAATAGATAAAGATGAAAAAGTTAATGCAATAATCAATGTTTCACGTGAAACATCAATGAAGTATACAGTATTTGCTACTAAACAAGGTATTATTAAGAAAACACCTAATGAAGAATTTGAAAATATTAGAAAATCAGGTAAGATAGCTATAACATTACATGATGATGATGAATTAATCGATGTTAAACTATCAGATGGTAATATGAATATAATTCTTGGATCTACTTCTGGTAAGATTGTAGTATTTGATGAAAATGAGATTAGACCAATGGGTAGAACTGCTACAGGTGTAAGAGGTATTAACCTTGACGGTGGAGAATGTACTGGTATGGAAGTTGGTACAGATGACGATAATTTACTTGTTATATCTAAAAATGGATATGGTAAGAGAACATTTGTAAAAGATTACCGTAAGACTAAACGTGGATCTAAAGGTGTATTAAGTATAAAAGCTACAGATAAAACTGGTGGTATGATTGCTCATAAGATTGTTGATGATGATAAATCATTATTAATTGTTACTGAACAAGGAATGATTATTAGAATACCAATTAGTTCTATTTCACAATTAAATAGAGTTACTCAAGGTGTTAGATTAATTAATCTTAAAGATGAACAATATGTATCTACAGTAAGTATTATATCTAAAGATGAATCTGATGCAGAAAACGCTGAACCAATTGATGGTGAGGTCGTAGAAATTTCTGAAGAAACACCTATAGAAGAAGTTATAGAAGAAACTGAATAGTTTCTTCTTTTTATTTATACTATGTTTCACGTGAAACATAACTTGTGTAAACAAATATTTAATATAACATTTCAATGTTTCACGTGAAACATTGAAAGTGATATACTTTAAATAAGGTATACAAAATATTAATAGATATTGTTATTAACTATCTATTAATTTTTCATATAGTTAATAATGTTTCACGTGAAACATTAGATAAAATTAAGAAAGGTGATTTTATGATATTAACAGATTATGATGAAACATATGAGTCTACATTTAATCCGTATGAAGTAGAAAATAAAGTTGATGGAATGCCTAAAATAGGTATAACTTGTTTTTCTAAAGTGTTATTAGATTATCTAATTGAAACATTCCATGGAGTTGAAATTTCAGTAACAGGTGCAGCTAATGGTAACGTTCCTGTTTATAAAATTACATACAAAGACAACGAATATGCTTTATTTATGTCTAGAGTTGGCGCTCCAGCATGCATCGTTCAATATGAAGAATTATTTGCACAAGGAATCGAAAAATTAATAGTATTTGGTACTTGCGGTGTTTTAGATAGTAGCATTGAAGATTTGGGTATTATTATTCCAAATAGTGCTATACGTGACGAGGGTACAAGCTATCACTATATTCTTGGCTCTGATGAAATTGAATGCAACAAAAAATATACTGATAAGTTTATAGAAGTATTAAAAGAACATAATTTTTCTTTTACAATCGGCAAGGTTTGGACTACTGATGCTCCTTATAGAGAAACAAGAAATAAAGTGTTAAAACGAAAAACACAAGGTTGTGTTTGTGTAGATATGGAATGTTCAGCTATTACTGCTTTAGCATAATTTAGAAATAAAGAAGTATTTCAATTCTTTTATGCAGCCGATAATTTAGGTGATGTTGAATGGAATATGAGATCATTAAGTAATGAAGATAAACTAGATGAAAAAACAAAAATCGGATTACTTGCAGTTGAATTTGCTTTTAGAATTAGTTAATGTTTCACGTGAAACATTAACTATTTTTGTTTAACTATTATTTTATGTTTCACGTGAAACATTGTATCAATACTTGTTTTATTATTTGATATATATTATAATTATCTTGCGCAACGAGTATATTATAAACTGGTCAGGACAGGAATGTAGCAGCCATATTAATCCCTATTCGTGTGCGCTTTTTTAGTGAGATGATTTATGTGTATAATTACATTGATGAACTTCTTGAATTAGCTAATAAGGCTGAAAATGGGAAAGATATTCCAGTTGGTGCTATTGTTGTTTTAAACAACAAGATAATAGGACGTGGATATAACAATCGCGTCGTTACAAATGATCCTACAGGACATGCAGAAATAAATTCTATTAAGGAAGCATCAAAATATCTTAATGATTGGAGATTATCTGATTGTGATTTATATGTTACCCTTGAACCATGTGATATGTGTTTGGAAGTAATTAAAGAATCACGTATTAAAAATGTATATTATTTACTTGAAAATAAAGAAAAACACAAATACAAACGTACAAATGTATGTATATATAATGTTGATAAAAAAATAGTTGAACAATACCAAAAAAAATTAAGTGAATTCTTTAATAAAAACTTAAATCGATAGTGCTAATATGATATAATTATATATAGGTGAGTACTATGAATTACAAGGTATTATATAGAAAATATAGACCAACTAATTTTGACCAACTTGTAGGACAAGATAATATAGTTAAAATTCTTAAAAACTCTATTATAGAAAATAAAATAGCTCATGCATATATATTTACTGGACCACGTGGAACAGGTAAAACTAGTACTGCTAAGTTATTTGCTAAAGCTTTGAATTGTCCAAATGCAAAAGATGGTATACCTTGTGAAGAATGCGATAATTGTGTTAATTTTGCTACTTCACCAGATATTATTGAATTAGATGCTGCTTCTAACAATGGAGTAGATTACATACGTGAAATTAAAGATGGTGTTTTAATTGCACCAACTTCATCTAAATATAAAATTTATATTATTGATGAGGTTCACATGCTTACTCTTGCAGCATGGAATGCTTTCTTAAAAACACTTGAGGAACCGCCTCAAAACGTTATATTTATCTTAGCTACAACTGAGATTCAAAAGGTTCCAATTACTGTTTTGTCAAGATGTCAAAGATTTGATTTTAACCGTATTGATCGTGAGTTAATACAAAAACATATTAAAGAGATATGTGATAAAGAAGATATAAGATATAAAGAAGATGCGGTTGTTGAAATATCATATTTATCCGACGGTTGTATGCGTGATGCATTAAGTATATTAGATCAATTATCTAAAGTATCTGATGAAATTAATATGGAAGTATTAAAGCAAAACTATGGTACTGTTACAAATGACGATATTAACAAGCTTTATTACGATATAATTCACAATGATTTAGATGAATTAATTAATGATATTAATAATACTAAACAATCTGGTGTAGATATTAAAATATATATAAGTAAAATTATTGAAAATTTTATAGCTAAAGCCGTAGATATGAAGAAAAAGAACTTAAGTAATAACATCTTTAATCATATTAAAGGCATTATCAAGGTATTAAATGATTTATTAGCTAGTATAAGTTATTCAACAAATGGTTATTTAATGCTCCAATTAGACTTATTATCATTTATTAATTCCGATGATAATAAATTAAGTAGTAGAGAAATAGAACAAGTATCTTCTAACAAAGATATTATTCCTGATAATATTTATGAAGATATAAATGCTTCATATTACACCATATGTGATGAGTTTATTAATATCCGTATAAATAACAGTTTTGCTGGTGCTTCTAAAGACTTGAAAACTGAATTTGTTAAAATGTGGACTGAATTTGCTGCCAAAGTAAAAGAAGAAAATATAAAAGAGTTATTTAATATAACTAAGGATTCTACTCCAGTTGTTGTATCGGCTACAAATGCCATTATTTCGACTAAAAGAGAGTCTTTAAAAACACTTGGTAATTCTAGATTAGATATACTAGAAAATAAGTTTAATCAAGTATATAATAAAGCATATAAATTTATATATATAACTGATGCTGAATGGTCAAATATAGCTAAGTCTTTTGATAAGAACAAAGAATATCAATTAATTGATGATTCAAAATTCGTTAATAATTCTGGATCTCAAGGATTAGCAGAAGATTTATTTGGTAATAGCGTTAATGTAGAATAGGAGAGATTATTTATGAATATGCAAGCTATGTTACAACAAGCACAAAGAATGCAAAAGGACATTCAAACTAAACAAGCAGAAATTGAAAAAAGTGAATTTACTGGTACTTCAGAAATGGTAGATATCACTATTTATGGATCTAAGAAAGTAAAATCAGTAAATATTAAGGTAAAAAGCCTTGATGAAGATGATGTTGAAGTATTAGAAGATATGATTAAAATTGCTATGAATGATGCAATTAGTAAGGTTGAAAAAGAAACTGAAGCTAAACTAGGTTCATATGGCAAACAACTAGGTGGGTTGATTTAAGATGATATATCCGGAGTCACTTAGTAATGCAATTAATTCATTTAAGAGACTTCCTGGTATAGGTGAAAAGAGTGCTGAAAGATTTTCATTATCTATATTAGAACTTGATGAAGATGAAATTAATGCATTTGCTGATAGTATTAAACAATGTAAAAAAACACTACGTAGATGCAGTATATGTGGACATTTAACTGATAATGAAACATGTTCTATATGTACTGATACTAACCGTAAGGATAATGTTATATGTGTAGTTGAAGATTTTAAGTCAGTATTTATGTTTGAGAAATCAGGATCATTCCAAGGTAAATACCATGTATTAAATGGTTTAATATCACCTATGGAAGGTATATATCCTGAAGATATTAACATAAGTGGATTAGCTAAAAGACTAGAAGGTATTAAAGATGCTGAAATAATATTAGCTCTTAAACCTAGTGTCGAAGGTGAAACTACAACTTTATACATTAAGAAGATATTCGAAAATAAAAATGTTAAAGTTACTAGATTATCATACGGTATACCTATGGGTGTTGATATTGATTATTTGGATTCATTAACTCTAGATAAGGCATTATTAGATAGAAAAGAAATATAGGTGTATATATGACAAACAATGATGAAATAATCCAAAATATTATTAAATCATTCCATGAGAAAACTAATTCTCATGCTTTTTTGTTTGTTACAAATAATATTCCTAAGTGTTATGAAGACATATTAAATATGGTTAAAAAACTTAACTGCAAGAATGAAACTATAGATGATTGTAATGTATGTCACACAATTGATGTAGGTACAAATCCTGATATCCTTACAGTTAAACCAATAAAAAAAGAAATATTACTAGAACCAATTGAAAACATTATTAATGTATTTGCTACGCAACCACTTATAAGTAAGTATTCTATGTATATAATTCAAGAAGCTGATCTTTTAAGTCAACAAGCAGCTAATACATTACTTAAATTTCTTGAAGAACCTGAAGATGGTATAGTTGGTTTTTATATAACTAATAGACTTGAATCTATGTTACCTACTATTACATCTAGATGTGAAATAATTAACATTAGATATGGTAGTAATTCAGTATTAGATTTACTTAATATTACTGAAAGTGAATATGATGCTTACTTTGACTCTGCAGTTCATATGATTAAGGTGCTAAATGCTCCAAAAGCATATGAACGAATGGTTCAATCTCAGGACATAAAAGCAAAAGAAAGAGAAGATATTATTAAGATATTTAAGATAGTTGATAGAATATATGTAATAAAGTTTGAAAATCTCGTCAATAACGAATATAATAGTCTCGATTATTCACATCAATTACTAGATTTAATAGATTTGACTGATGTAACATTAATAGCAACTAGGATTAAAAGAATAGAAGAATTCTTAAGTGAATTTAAATACAATGTTAATAAAGAATTATTTATTAACAAATTATGTATAACATGGGAGTGATAACATGAATATTGTTGGAGTAAAATTTAAAAGTTTTGGTAATACATACTTCTTTATCAACAATGATTTAGAACTAGAAGTTAATATGTTTGTAGTTGTTGACACTGAAAATGGTGAACAATATGCTAAAGTAACTGAATTAGATGTTAAAAACACTAAGAAATTAGATGTTAACAAAATGAAACATGTTTTAAGAATTGCTACTGATAAAGATATTAAACAATATGAAAGTAACCTTAAGAAAGCTAAAGAAGTATTGGAACAAGCTAGAAAGATTGTTACTGATTTTGGCTTAGATATGCGTTTATTAGATGCTTCATTTACTTTAGATAGAAAGCAATTAATGTTTAATTTTACTGCAGATGATCGTGTAGATTTTAGAGATTTAGTTAAGAAATTTGCTGCTAAATTTAAAGCTAGAATTGAACTACATCAAATTGGTGTAAGAGATAAATCAAAACTTGTTGGTGGTTTAGGACAATGTGGTAGACCTCTTTGCTGTGGAACATTCTTAACTGGTATGGAAACTATTTCAATTAATATGGCTAAGAATCAAGGTTTAGCATTAAATCCAACTAAGATAAATGGATTATGTGGAAGATTACTATGTTGTTTAGCTTATGAAGATGAAGTATATACTTGCCATAGACAAGAACTTCCTTCAGTTGGACAAAAGGTTAAAACTCCTAAAGGTGAAGGTAAAGTAGTATCTTTAGATATCTTAAATAAAAAGTATAGTGTAGATTTAAATGGTGAAATAGAAACTTTTGAAGTAGGAGCTTGTTGTAAAAATGCAAATAAAAAAGGAAATAAATGATTTATTTGACTATGGATATAAGATTTATCAAATAAAAGACTACTTTAAATTTGCTTCTGACTCTGTATTATTATCAGAGTTTGTTAAGTTAAAGAAAAAAGACAAAAAGATCTTAGATTTATGTACTGGTAATGCACCTATTCCTATGATTTTGACTAAAAGATATGGTACGGATATTCATATAACTGGTGTAGAATTACAAAAAGAAATATATGAATTGGGTAAAGAATCTATTGAATATAATAATTTAGATAATATTGAATTAATTAATGATGATGTTAATAATTGTTTAAAACTATTTAGTAATCAACATTTTGATGTTATTACTTGTAATCCGCCATATTTTAAATATGATGAAACACGAATAAATGATGAAGAAATTAAGGCTATAGCTAGACACGAGATTAAATTAAAACTTGAAGATGTCATAAATATTTCTTCAAAACTATTAAATACTGGTGGATATTTATATATGGTACATAGACCTGAGAGACTTTCTGATGTCATTATAGAATTAAATAAACGTGGGTTCGGTTTAAAAAGAGTTGTACCTGTTTATAATGATGATCAATCTAGATGTGTATATATATTATTTGAAGCTATGTTTAAAGGCGAGAACTATGTAAAAGTATTAAATCCAGTGATACTACATCACGATGATAAAAGTTATAAAGATATCTTTAAGGAGAGTTAGTGTGAAACCAGAAGTTCTAGATTTATATGATGATAACTTTAATAAGTTAAATAAAAATATTATTAGAAGAGTTGATCAAATACCAGATGGTGCAAATATTATGCAATCATACATAATAATTAAGAATGATGATAAATATTTACTTGAACAAACAACCGAGAGAAATAACTATAAATGGGTATTACCTGGTGGTCACGTATTATCAGGTGAAACTCCAGAAGAAGCATTAAATAGAGAATTAAATGAAGAATTAGGAATTACTGATATTGAATATACTAAGCTTGATACTGTTAAGTTCCCATATAATAGTTATATATTTAATGTATTCTATTCTGAAACACAAATTGATATGGATTCATTAGTATTTCAACCAGAGGAAGTTACACAAATCAAATGTTTTACTAAGGATGAAGTATTTAAATTAATAAATGAAGTGCAAATTCCAAGAGGATATGCTTATATATTACAAAACTATATTAAATAAGGAGGTATAAATATGAAACTAGTAGTGGGATTAGGTAATCCAGGTAAAGAATATGAAAAGACAAGACATAATATTGGTTTTATGTGCTTAGATAACTATTTAGGCGATGTTAAATGGTCTACTAAGTTCAATGGATTATACTATGAAACTAATATTAATGGTGAGAAATACATATTTGTTAAACCTCAATCATATATGAATCTATCTGGTGGTGTTGTAAGACAATACAAAGATTATTTTGATATCGATATCGAAGATATTTTAGTTATACAAGATGATTTAGCTTTACCTGTAGGAAAAATTAGAATTAAAACTAATTCTTCTGCAGGCGGCCACAATGGAATAAAAGATATAATTGCTAATTTAGGCAGTGATGCATTTGCTCGTATTAAAGTAGGTGTATCTCAAGATAGGTCAGTTGATACTAAAGACTATGTATTAGGTAGATTTAGTAAGGCTGATATGGAATCAATTGTTAATAAGTTTAAAGATATTAACAAAATAATTGAGGAATTTGATTATAGTAAGTTAAATGAATTGATGCAAAAATACAATTAAGGGGTATATATGGATTTTTTAAATGATATATTTCAATTTAAAAATCAAGGAGTTGTATGTGGTTTATGTGATGAACTTCAAATACTATATTATCTTACTTATTTTAATCGTTATGATGATAATGTATTAATTGTTACTAATAACCTATATGATTCTAATAAGATTTATCAAAAGTTAAAAACATATACAGACGATGTTTTTCTTTTTCCTATGGATGACTTTTTAGCATCAGTTGCTATTGCTTTATCTCCTGACTTTAAAGTTAAGAGATTAGATACATTAGAAAGAATTAAAACAGGCAAGAAATGTATTGTTGTAACTAATCTAATGGGTTATCTAAGATTCTTACCATCAATAAGTGATAATAATAAATTAAATATAGATATTACTAAAGGCTTAGAAATTTCTAGAGATGATTTAATAGACCAATTAGAAACAATAGGCTATAAGAAAACATCCTTAGTAACAGCTACAGGAGAGTATGCTGTTAGAGGTTATATTGTTGATATATTTCCAATTGAAGAAGAGCATCCTTTAAGAATAGAATTCTTTGGTGATGAAATAGATTCTATAAGATTCTTTAATGAATCTTCTCAGTTGAGTATTAATGAAATAGAATCATTTAAGATATTACCTTTTCAGGAAGTTATTAGTGATGTTCATAATTCGATATATGATTATTTAAGTGATCCTCAAGTATTCTATGTAGATTATAATCAAATACTAAATGGCTATAATAGAATTCAAGATGATATAATTCAATTTAAAGAATCAAAAAATATCGATAATGAAA
>JAIKYM010000023.1 GCA_024683115.1 Bacilli bacterium | reverse complement strand
CTAAATTCTTCAATCATTGATTATGACATAATAGATTTTTATAATTTTAAACTAGTTGAAGATGCATCTAATTTATATATGTCACTTGATATAATTATTAGAGAAATATCATATGTAAAAAACAAGATAACAAAGAAAACTAGTATCAAGAGAATTACATTAAAGAAGAATAATAAACCGGTGGTTCATACAGATGATGGTGATGTACATATAATTAATTGCTATAATTGTGGAGCATCTATTGATGTTATGGATGATAAGTGTAAGTATTGTGATACCCCAAATAATTACAATCAAGAGTGGTATTTAACTAAGATTAATTAGGAGTATAAGATGTATTGTAGTAATTGTGGCAAACAGTTTAATCAAGGTGAAAAATATTGTGCTGCATGTGGAACTATTAATGCTGAATTAAATAAAGTTCAAACTAAAAATAATTCTACTAAGGTTATTTTAATAATACTAGGTGTATTCTTAGTTATTGGAGTTTTAGTAATTAGTTCAATTAATTATCTTGTGTATGATAAAACTCATAAGTTTACTAAAGATGATTATTTAAACAAGGCATTAAAATGGAATAGATGCAGTGGAAATAACTGTTTAACTAAAGATGATTTAGAAATCATTTCTGAAGAAACATTTAAAGATTCAAGAAAAAGAAAATTAAAGAAGATTACTTTTAGAGTAAAAGATACAGATCTTACTTTTGACGTAGAACCTGAATATGGGTGTGGTGATAATACTTTCTGTATAGATGGTAGCTGTGGCTGTTTTATTAGTAGTTATTATTTAAAAAGTAATTACACTGGTTATAACTATACTCTTAATAAATTTAATCAAAAGATAAATTATGATGATAGATTTTGCCAAGATAAAAACGATTGTATATATAAATCATTATATATAAGTAAGAGAAGTGATATAGAAGGAGTGATACATTATTTATATCAATTCTTAGATTATGTTAATGGTATGAATAATAGTGAGAAAAAGATATTCAATGCTCACAACGAATTAAATATTCAAATCTTAAAAACTAATTTTTTAGATGTTGATTTCATTGAAGAAAATGGAGTATATCATATAAAATTTGAGGAAAAGTATAAACCAGAAGATGGAAAGTTAGAAACATATATTAATAATTTTATAAATGCTAAAAATATTGAATTAGGATATTAGGTTGTAAATATCCTTTTTTCTTTCTATTCATAATTATGGCAAAATATGGTATCATAATAGTTGGTGATTGAATGAAAAATATAATTGAAGTTAAAAAGATTAACAAAAGCTTCGGTAATAAACAAATCTTACATGATGTAAGTTTCAATATTGGCGAAGGCGAAATCCTAGGTTTCATTGGACCAAATGGTGCAGGTAAAACTACAACAATCAAATTAATCCTAGGATTACAATCAATTGATTCAGGAGAGGTTATAATCAATGGATACAATGTTAAAACTGACTTTGAAAAAGCAATTGAAAAAGTTGGTGCAATAGTTGAAAGTCCAGATTTATATATGTATTTATCTGGAAAACAAAACTTAAAACTTATTGCAAATATGTATAAAGATATAACAAATGAAGATATTGATAAAGTAATTAAGCAAGTAGGCTTAGAAAACAGAATTAATGATAAGGTATCTAAATACTCATTAGGTATGAGACAAAGATTAGGTATTGCTGCATCTTTAATTCATAAACCAAATGTTTTAATTCTTGATGAACCTACTAATGGACTAGATCCAGAAGGTATCAAGGAAATGAGAGAACTATTAATTAAATTAGCTAAAGAAGAAAAAATGGCTATCTTAATTTCATCTCATAACTTAGCTGAATTAGATAATCTTGTAACTAATACATGTATTATTAAAAATGGTGAAATCTTATCTTCATCTTCAGTTAAAGAATTAAAGAAAATGTCTCGTACAACATTTAAACTTGAAGTTGATAAGACAGATGGTGTCGATAAGATATTTAAAGATAAAGTTAAAATCATTGATAATGATAGTCTTGAATTAATGGTTGAAAAAGATGAAATAACTGAATGTATTGAAAAGTTAATTAAGAAAGATTACAAAGTATATCAAGTAGTGATGGAAGAATTATCACTTGAAGATGCATTTATGATTAAGACTGGAGGGAATGTAATTGAATAAGTTAGTTAAAAATGAATTATATAAAATATTTCATAAAAAAGGTATTTATATTTTATTCATTGTATTTGCTTCTATTTATTTATTAAGTGGAATTTTAACAAAAATATCTACTAATGGTGTTATGGATAACTTAGTTATATCTGTTGCACGTGAAAATTTAGATGTATATGATAAAGATAATCCTGAACAAGCAGCAGCATATGTAGAATTAAAAATTGAAGTTGATAAATATGATTTAGTATCTGAATTAAATCCAAATTATACTTCACCTGAATATTATTACATCATGAATGAAATGACTCCATATTATCGTGAAGCTTATACTGATAAGTATGTAAAAAAAGATGAAGAAGCTGCAGCTATTTCACAAAAGAAATTAAATGAAGCTATTGAAAAAGCTAGACATTATGATTGGAAAGAATTAGTTAATAAAAATATTGAAGAAACAAAAGCAAATGAACTATTATCTGAAAGTACTAAGAATGAAATATTAAGAGTATTACAATATCGTTTAGATAATAATATTCCATATACTTACAAAGGTGGTTCACAAGATCTAGAAGAATACGTTGGCCAATTGGCTGAATATGAATTGATGAGTAAGGATGATAATGCATATATTACATATGAAGCTAAATTACAAAAGAGAAATGTTGAATCAAAAATGGCAATTCTTAAATATAAAATAGATAATAAGTTAATAACTGATATGGATGATACATCAGGAACTGCACAACAATCATTTATTAATATATTTGGAAATGTATCTATATTCTTAATTGTATGTATATTAATGATTGCTGGTTCTATATTATCTGATGAATTTAATAAAGGAACTATTAAACAATTATTAACTAGACCATATTGTAGAAGTAAAATATTTATAAGTAAGTTTATTGCATCATTTATTACAACAGTAGGTTTTGTTATTGCATGTGCAGTTGTTGCTTGCTTATTAACAGGTATCTTTACTGGTACATTTGGAACATTAGCAGATCCTGTATTATTCTATAACTTTAATACACAATCTGTAGTTTCATTAAATACAATTACAGCAAGTTTATTAAGCTTTGCAGCTATATTACCTGAAATATTAATATTAATCCTATTTGCTATGTTAATATCTGCAACTATTTGTAATACTACAGTAGCTGTTGTATTAGGATTTGTATTATCATTCAGTGCTGAATTATTTGTAATGTTTATTAATAAAGTTAAGTTATTATCTTACTTCCCTGTATTTAACTGGGATTTAACTCCATATTTATTTGGTGGATTAAATGATATTCAAGCATTAACATTTACAAAAGCAATTATAGTTGATGTTGTAACCGTTATAGTATTATTTGTAGCATCATTAATTATATTTAAAAAGAAAGATGTTAAAAATCAATAAGTATGAATTATTTCATACTTTTTTATTTATTAAATAAAATATAATGATATAATATATAGTAGAAGTGAGTATAATGAAA
>JAIKYM010000029.1 GCA_024683115.1 Bacilli bacterium | reverse complement strand
CTATATAGAAGATCCTTCCATAATAGAAATAAATGAAAACACTATTAAAGGATTAAAAGTTGGAACTACCTATATTACTGCTAGATTAAAAGATGGCAATCATAAAAAATATAAAATAACTGTTACTAACTTAATCCAACCAATTGAATATAACAATAATAAACCATATTTACCTTGTAATAGATATACTGAAGAGGAAGCACATCTATTAGATAAGATATTAGAGTCTAGAGTTAAAGAAGCAGGAGTTGGTACTCGTGGTGGTGTCTTAGCTGCTGCTAGATTCTTAACACTAGAATTTCCATATATGTTAAGATACTTTAATGAAAATGGTAGATTAGTAACACATGGATCTAGACCTTATGTAGATGGCGAAGGAAGATATTATCATAAAGGATTATACTTATCAAAAGATAAATATAAAGATATAGTAAAAAGTACTTCTACTGGACCAAATATATGGGGATGTAATATATATGATCAATTTATATCAAGAATGAATCAAAATGGATTTACTTGTTCAGGATTTGTTTCATGGGCAATGTTAAATGGTGGTTTTGATGTTGGTGATGTTGGTGCTGGTGATTACAAACAATATACAGATGACTTATCTGACTTAGGCCCACATCATGAATTAACTAATGAATATATGAAAACTGGTAATTACAAAGTTGGAGATTTCATAGCACGAAATGGACATGCTGCTTTAATAATTGGTATAGATGAAAAGAATATTTATACTGCTGAATCTCTACCACCTAAATTAAAAGCATATACATATGAAAGATACTCAGGTATAGTTAAAGATGATAACTTAACTTATGTAATTGAAATGAGTAGTGTCTATCCAAATGGAGATGGATGGTATACAGATATGTGGTACTAAAAAAGGAATACTTAAATGTATTCCTTTTATTCTGCTTTCATTTCGAATATTAAATCTCTTAGTTCCATAGCTTTTTCAAAATCTAAGTTAGCTGCAGCTTGTTTCATCTCTTCTTCCATAACTGCAATTATTTCTTCCTTATCTTGTTTAGATAATTTCTTATCTTCTAACTTCTCTATTTCTTCATTAGTTACTACTTCACTAATCTTCTTAACAACAGTCTTAGGTATAATACCATGTTCTTTGTTATATTGATCTTGTATTTCACGTCTTCTCTTAGTCTCTTTAATAGATAATTCCATAGACTCAGACATAGTATCAGCATACATGATTACTTGACCATTTTGATTTCTTGCACATCTACCTATAATTTGGATTAATGATCTATAACTTCTTAAGAAGCCTTGTTTATCAGCATCCATGATAGCTATTAATGATACCTCAGGTAAATCTATACCCTCTCTTAATAAGTTAATACCAACTAATACATCATATTTACCTTGTCTTAATTCTTTAATAATCTTTAATCTTTCAAGTGTTTTAACTTCAGTATGTAAGTATGCAACTTTTATACCAACACCTTTAAGATAAGCTGTTAATTCTTCAGCCATACGAATAGTTAAAGTTGTAACAAGAACTCTTTCTTGTTTGGCTATTCTTTCATTTATTTCACCAATTAAATCATCTATTTGTCCTTCAGTTTGTCTTACATCAATTAAAGGATCTAATAATCCAGTTGGTCTAATTAATTGTTCTACCCATTTATTATCAACAAGTTCTAATTCATAATCACCAGGAGTTGCAGATACATAAACAACTTGATTAAGTTTTTGTTCAAACTCATCAAATTTAAGTGGTCTATTATCTAATGCACTAGGTAATCTAAAACCATAGTCTACTAACGTTTGCTTACGCATTCTATCTCCATTGTACATACCTCTTACTTGAGGTAATGTTATATGTGATTCATCAATAAATAATAAATAATCTTCAGGAAAGAAATCCATAAGTGTACCAGGAGTTGATCCTTCAGATCTTAAGGCTAAATGTCTTGAGTAGTTTTCAATACCATGACAGAAGCCTGTCTCTCTTAACATCTCTAAATCATAGTTACATCTTTGTTCTAGTCTTTCCGCTTCAAGTAATTTATTATTATCTCTTAATTCTTTTAATCTATTTTTTAATTCTTCTTCAATTCTATCACAGGCAATATTTAACTTATCTTTATTAGTTACAAAGTGCGTAGCTGGGAATATCATAACAGTCTTTTTTTGTTTAATAATACTTCCTGTTAATACATCAAATTCACATATTCTATCTACTTCATCACCAAATAATTCTATTCTTATTCCATTTTTCTTTTCAGCTGCTGGAATAATATCTATAGTATCTCCTTTAGATCTAAAAGTGCCACGATGAAAATCTATTTCATTTCTTTCATAATTCATATCTATTAATCTAGATAATATCTCTTCTCTTTTTTTAGTATCACCTAAAGTAACAACTAAACATTCATTCTTATAGTCTTCTTTATCACCTAAACCATATATACATGATACAGATGCTACAACTATAGTATCTCTTCTAGTTAATAAAGCTTCAGTAGCTGAATGTCTTAGTTCATCTATTTCATCATTAATAGACGCATCTTTTTCGATATATGTATCTGATTGAGGAACATATGCTTCTGGTTGATAATAATCATAGTAAGATACAAAATATTCAACTCTATTATTTGGAAATAATTCTTTCATCTCTGCATATAATTGACCTGCTAGAGTTTTATTAGGTTCAAGTATTAAAGTTGGTCTATTACACTTAGCAATAACATTAGCCATAGTAAAAGTTTTTCCTGATCCCGTTACTCCTAGTAATACTTGATTCTTTTTTCCCTCTTCTATAGCAGCGCATAATTTATCTATAGCTTGAGGTTGATCCCCACTAGGTTGAAAAGCACTAACTAATTCAAATTTATTATCCATATAAATCAGTCCCTTAATTCAAAATTATTTTAACATCTTATATAATAATTAACAATATCGATGTAAATAATAAAAATATATATATTTAAATCAAAATAAATTGTTTTATAATATACTTAGTAAGGAGTAATAAATATGAGATTATTTCAACACATTTTTGGTTCAATTTTAGGTAATGCTTCTAGAGAAATTGGTACATCAATTGGTAATGCTATTGGAAATGGTATTGAACAAGTTGGTCAAGAAGCTACTAAAAGTATAACAACTGACATGAAAGCTCAAAATAAAGAAAAAGAAATAGCAATTCAAAGAAAAGAACTAGAATTTAAAGAAGAAGAAAAAGCAAAAAATCTTCCTCCTACATGCCCTCATTGTGGAGCTGCAACTGAAGGAACTATAGTTTGTAGATTTTGTGAATGCAAAATAGTTGAATAATAAGAAGTAAGTATTGATATACTTACTTTTATTTTGTAATAATCTTTTTAATTGAGTAAATTCTAAATTCTTGTTCAGATGATACAACAGTATCACAGTAATCACATTTTAAATCATCTGCATCAATCTTACCACCACAGTTTGGACAGTTAATTGGTTTATCTTTTAAATCTTTACGATATACTACTTCAAATGTCTCAGTAATATGAGATACTCTATCACCACTTATTAAATCACCATTTTTATCAACTACATAATTTAAATAATTAATAGTAATTACCATAGTAGCTACTTGTTTCATATTAGTACTATCTAATCCAGTTAATAATATTTTTTCAGGAGTTATATCAGA
>JAIKYM010000131.1 GCA_024683115.1 Bacilli bacterium | reverse complement strand
GAAGTGGAGAAATAAGATTTAATAATCTAAAAGAATTATATGAAACAAAAACTATTGACGATATATGTTTAAAAGATGAATGGAATAATATTAAAGATATTATTATTGATGAATATATAAGTGTCAATGAATATGAATTGTAAGAAGGGAGATTATTTATATGGATTTAAAGACAATTCTAGTATCACTAATTCCAGCAGCACTTGCATTATTATTTTACATTTATTATAAAAGGTTGGATAAAGCTTTAAGTAGTAAACATGCTATAGAAGAAACTATTATCGATTATAAAAGAGTAGGACTTAGATTATACCCTGTAATATCTTTTGCAGAAAATGGACAAGAATTCACAGTTGAGGAACAAGGTATGAAGAATCTCAAATTAATGAAGGTCGGTAGTAAAGTAAGATTATTAATAGCTAAAGATGGAGATCATTTATCAGATTATGATGCTAAAGTAGCAATGTTTTATACTATAGGTTTTATTATTGTTGAAGCAATAGTTATATCTGCAGAGTTTTTTATGAAATAAGAAGGTTAATATGAAATATGAATTAGTTAAATCTTCTATTGAAGATATAGATAGATTAAGTGAATATAAAAAGAAAACAATATTTGAATATGCAAAAGATTTATCAAATGATGAAATAGATAAAATTAATAATTATGTAGCTAGTGAAGTTCCAAAATTAATAAATGATTATTGCAACATAGTAGTAGATAATAAAGTAATTGGATGTTTATTATTAACAAATAAAGATGATGGTATTCTATTAGATGAAATATATCTTGAAGAAGAGTATAGAAATAAAGGTATAGGTTCTAGTATTATTAATGATGTATTAACTAATAATAATATAGTTTATCTTTGGGTATATAAAGCTAATGAAAGAGCTGTATTCTTATATAAGAAGTTAGGATTTAATGTCATAGAAGAAACTGAATCTAGATATTATATGAAATATAGTAAGGGAGAATAATATGAATGAAAATAATACCAATATCAATGGTTGATATTGATTTAGTCTAGCCATTCATGAAATTCCCATAAAATAAGAAGAAACAAGTATATGCTTGTTACATAATTAGATAAAAATATATAAAATAATGATAAAAATAACTAAAAAAGTATCAAAAATATCATAGTAATTGATACTTGGTATTGGCGGTTAACCATTTATAAAAAGAGGTGAAAAATATGAATAAAGAATTAATTGAAAAGTATATGAGAATAGCAATAGAAGAAGCAATGATTGCAAGAAAAGAAGGAGAAAATCCCTTTGGGGCAGTATTGTTAGATTCAAATAATAATTTTTGTTGTAAAGCTCATTCTCAAAGTATAAGACTAAGTGATCCTACTGCACATGCAGAAGTGTTAGCGATAAGAAAGTATTGTGAAGAAAGGAATTTAGTTTACCTAAAAGATTATACTTTAATATGCTCTGCTGAACCATGTGTAATGTGTTCTGGTGCAATTCATTGGGCTAAAATACAAAATATATACTATTCAGTGCCTCAAGAAAAATTAAACGAAATTAGTGGTGGAAAAAAGAAACCTTCTTGTGATAGTTTAATTAATACGGGTCATAATAAAAAGAATATTGTAGGAGATATTCTATTAGAAGAAGGACTTAAAGTGTTTGAAAACTTTGAATTTACTTCTCAAGATGAGAGAAAAAAAGAAGGTGAAAATCATGAATAATGAAGAAAAAGACTTACAAAAAACTAATATAAACTGGTTGATATTGATTTAGTCTAGCCATTCATGAAACTCCTATAAAATAAAGGGAAACCAAATTTTAGTAATTACATTTTTTAATAAATAATTACTGAAAATTATTAAAAATAGAAAAAAATTGACAAAAATAGCATAGTATTTGATACTTGATATTGACGGTTAACCTAATATAAAAGAGGTGAGAATATGATTGAATCTTTTGAAAGCATAAGCCCAACAGCAATACTAACTTCATATCCAAGAATATTTACTGATATTCAATATGAAAAAGAAATATATGATTGGTTAAGTAAAAACTGTAATGATGAAGTTAAATTG
>JAIKYM010000125.1 GCA_024683115.1 Bacilli bacterium | reverse complement strand
TGGATCATATCCACATCCTTTTAATACATCATAATGAACTACACCAGCACCACCTATAGTAATCCATCCTGTATTCTTACAGATATTACATCCTTTACCCTTACAATTAAAACATGAAATATCCATTTCTACTGATGGTTCAGTAAATTGATAATATGAAGGTCTAAATCTAGTTACTGTATCTTCACCAAATAATCTCTTACAAATAACTGTAACAGTTCCTTTAAGATCTGATAACTTAATATCTTTATCAACAATTAAACCTTCAATTTGAGTAAATTGATGTGAATGAGTAGCATCATCATCATCTCTTCTATATGCTTTACCAGGGCAAATAATTCTAACTGGTTCTTCACCATTTTTAGAAGTCATAACTCTAGCTTGAACTGGAGATGTATGAGATCTTAATAATAATTCATCACCTTTAACATAGAATGTATCTTGAGCATCTCTTGCTGGATGTCCTTTAGGTAATCCTAATAACTCAAAGTTATATCTATCTTCTTCTAGTTCTGGCCCATCTACAACATCATATCCCATAGACATAAATACATCTTCAAAGTCTTCAATAACCTTCTCTAAGATTGATGGAGCACCTGATGGTATTTCAGTTGCAGGTAATGTAATATCTACAGCTTCTTTAGCTAACTTTTCATTAAGGATTTGATTGTTAATATCTTCTTCCTTTTTAGTTATTATTTCAGTAGCTTCTGTCTTAGCAACATTAACAACTTGACCTACTTCTTTTCTTTCATCTGGTGTTAAATCTTTCATGTTTTTCATTAGTTCATTTATTGAACCTGATTTTCCTATATACTTAGCCTTGATATCTACTATGTCTTGTGGTGTTTTAACAGATTCAATATCTTTCTTTAATTCAGCTAGTATACTTTCTACTTTTTCTTTCATAAGAACCCTTCTTTCTAAAAAATAAAAGACCATGACGAAGGAACGAAATTACTCGTGGTACCATCCTTCTTCATGATCTTTATAATCATCTTTAATCCATAACGCAGATATGCGGAACAATGCTCCAAGGTTGAAATTCATTATATACATTATTTAGGAAACTCTCAGCAGGTTATTTCCATTCTCTTTAAATAACTTATATATAACTTAATAAGTCCTCTTCATCACATTTCTACAAGTATTTTAGTATATTTATGTAATTTAGTCAATTATATCTTTCTTCCGCCTTGTTGTTGTTCACCTTCATCACCAATACCTTGTTGTTGATTATGTGCATTTATACTTTCAATAGAATATTTTTTCATTAACAAAAAGCGATTTATTATTTCATTTCCTAATCTATTTACCTCTAAAGCTTGCTCTGGTGATAAAACTTGCATAAACTTATCAATTTTGTTTTTGTGATTTTGAATACTATTATCAACCGTTGTCATATTCTTTAAAGCACCCTCATAAGAAATACCATTTCGTTCTTTTACAACCATAAAGAAATTATCAAGCTGATTTAAACCACGTTGTAAGTCTTCAATAACTATTGCATATAGCTTATCTGATGCTTTTTTATCAATTTCTCCAACTATTTTAATACATTCATTAATTATATTCTTGTATTGAGCATCAAATTCAGGTACATCTTTGAAATAATCAGAACTAAGATTTCTATTATATCTACCTAAAGTACTATTTGTAGAAGATTTAACTTCAAATAATGTATTCTCGTCATAAAAATTAACGTTTTCAAGAATTTTTTGTAATGTATCATATTCTTGACTAAATTTTTCCATTTTTTCATTAAAGCTTGGTAAAAATATATTTCTTGTCATTTCTACCATTCGACGAGCAGATTCTTCTTTTTCTTTTCTTATCTCTTCTTGTTCTCTCTCTTTTTGCTCTTGAATTTTTTTAAAATATTCTTCACCAGCTTTGACAGCTGCTTCGTGTTCATCTTCTTTTTTTTCTTGTATTTGATTTAAAAAGTCATTACCAGCTTTAAGAGCAGCTTCTTTTTCAGCTTTTTGAGCATCTTTATCCATAATTGAATGTAAATAGTTTAGACCATAATTGTTTACTGTTCTAGCATCTTCACCATTTAATACTTCTTTTAGTTGTTCATCTTGTTCTTTTACTGTTTGTTCTACCTGTCTTACTTCTTCATGGACTTTATCAGCATAAGATGTATTATTTAAAGTATTAGTTCGTTTAGAAAGAGCATCAGCAAGCATTTGTTGTCTCTTTTTAGCTAGTTCTTCTCTTTGTTTTGCACTCATAGTTTTTGGCATCCGATATCACCTATTATAATTATATAACAATCGGAAATAATATTGTATATTCCTGATTATTTATTTACATATTAAAAAAGATATTGGTTATACAATATCTTTTATTTATTACTAAATATACTTGTTAGTTTTTCTAAGATTTGTTCTCTTGAGAATGGTTTAGGAATATAATCTACAAAACCATCTTCCATATATTTTTCTTTTGCTCCTGATATTGCATCTGCAGTTAAAGCAATAGTTGGTATATGGAAGTCAGGATTCTCTTTTAGTTTTGCCATTGTAGTTTCACCCGACATATATGGCATCATGATATCCATAAGAATTAAATCATATTCATATCCATGTACTACTTTCCTTAGACATTCTTCTCCACTTTCACATGAATCAATAATTAAATCTAAATCCTTAAGTGATTTCTTAGCTACTTTAATATTTATTTCATTATCATCAACAATTAATACTCTCATACCTCTTAATGCTTCTAAGTTGAACGTTGGAGATGCTTCTACTTGAACTCCATTTGAATCTAATCTGCTAATTCTTTGTGGCAATGTTACAACAAACATTGAACCTTCACCAAATTGAGATTGAACATTAATATTACCACCCATCATCTCAACTAATGATTTAGTAATAGCTAATCCTAAACCAGTACCTTCAGTTGTTGTATTTCTTTCAACATCTAATCTATCAAACTTATTAAATAATCTATTAATATTTTCTGCTTTAATACCTTTACCAGTATCCTTACAAGATATAATTAACTTACAAACATTATTGTTATTAATACATTTAATAGATAAATTAATACTTCCTTCTTCTGTATATTTAATTGAGTTAGTTAAAAGATTATTTATTACTTCTTTAACTTTTATCTTATCCCCAATTAATTCAAATGGAATATCTTGAGATATATCTAAATTAAATGTCACGTTTTTATCACCTATACGAGTTTGAGTAATCTTACACATCTTTTCAATTTCATTTCTAAAATTATAAGGTGCATCAACAATTTCCATCTTATTAGCTTCAATCTTATTGATATCTAAGATATTACCAATTATTTCAAGTAATGTATTTGAAGCATTCATGATATCTTGAGAGTTTTCATATACTTCTCTAGGCATTTGATCTTTATAACTTAAATTATCCTCAGATAAACCTACAATAGCATTAAGTGGTGTTCTTATTTCATGTGACATAGAAGATAAGAAATCAGACTTCGCATGGTTAGCTCTTTCTGCTTGATCTTTAGCTAATTGTAATTGAGTTATTATTCTAACATCAGGATTCTCAATTGTATGGAACATGATTAAATAACTTAATGTGAAAATAAAAGTTTCTGTAATTACTTCAGGATAATAATTACGTAATATCAATGCAATAATAAAGAATACAAACAATGATAAAAATGGTAATAATTTATTCTTTTCATTCTTTCTTCTATAGAAGAATAAGATACAAAAGAATACAATTAATATAAAGTATAATATCAATTCAACCATAGCCGCATAGTAAGCAGGTCCATTTAAGTCTACTGTTTCACCTTCTATAATAGTATCCATAGGTAGTGCTAATATGAATAAAACTATTATTATAGTTATTACATTAAATATATTATTCATTATCTTATTTGCCTTAGGACTAAATCTATTTAATTCAATAACATATTTAAGCAAGAATAGTATTTGAAGGTCCATCATAATCAGATAAAACGATTGTAAGACACCAGTAAAATATAAATGTCCTACCAACATAGCAAATAAATATATAGCTACACCAAATATATTATAAATTAAGTTTAAGATTATTAACTTGGCATATATCTTGGTTTCATAGTTTTTTACGGAACCTCTCATAAAGAATAAAATTACCAAATAAATAGCAAGTACAAGTGCACCTGCTGGCAACCATATACCACTCATAAGACCACTTCCTAATTATAATTAATTATAACAAAAAGGACTCTAAAACTAAAGTCCTTTTTTATGTGTAGATTCACCAATATTATCATAATAATCTTTATCGTGGAATCTTGATTTTTCAATTACATCTAATGTATATCCATTTTCAGTTTCAGCCATTATATCATCAATGAAAGCTTGTTCATTTTCTTCTGGAGTACTTAAAGAAGATCTTTCTACCACTTTATCTCCAGCAAAAACCATTTCATAAACTAAAGAACTCATGTTTTCTTTTAATTCTTTAGTTATATCTTTAACATCACTTTCAGTTGCTCCTGTAATATCCATTTCTTTACCTATATTAACAGAATACTTCTTACCATCTCTTAATATACCTACAGGTACTATTACACCATTACCATTGACTGCAATCTTAGCTGCACCAGGGAATAAGTTTTGAGTAATATTAGGAGTAACATTCCAAGCTCCTTCTGGATATATTAATAAATTATCTTTTTGAGCTACTCTTCTAGTACAAACAACTTCACATAAATGTCTATCTTTTTTATATTCATCATAAAGAGTTTGTTCAAGTTCTGACAAAGGAATACCTTGATGATGCTTTCTAAATATTTCAAATATGTTATAACCTGTATCTAAACATATTCTTCCATAAAAACGATCAAGGAAGAATCCTTCAAAGTTTCTATATGTTTCTTCGGGATCACCCATTACAAAATAAGCTTGTTCACCTATTGCTTCCATAGCTGATTCAATATCATATCTACCTACATGAGAAGAAGCATATACTTTTCCTTTGTCTGTATTATTTTCTCTTTTATCATCAAATAATATAAGTTTTCTACCACTTAATAATCTATCTATTTTTAAAATTAATTTAGTTAAAAAATATATCTTTCTTTTAATCGTACTCGATTTAAGTGGTTTACCAGTATCATGTTCATAACTACGTAGTTGTCTATAATAAGATGATAATTCTTCTAGAGACATTTTTTTAAGTTCAAATAATCGTTTATAAGCAAATGCATCATTAGCCATATATACCACTTATCCTCATTATTATTTTATCATATATATTAATCTTTAATATAATAAATAAAAAAAATCAATGTAAATAAAAAGAATGGATTAATATTCTCCATTCTTATTAAAAAAGACATCATACCATTGAATAAAGCAGTAGATACTCCATACCTTACGATAGTTATCATGTTTCTTACTAATATGATCATTTAACATTTTTAATAATTTATCTGTATTGAAATATGTATTAGCTATTTCAGTCTTAAATGATGCTTCAATCTTACTGTATACATCTTCATCTCTAATCCAATCTCTAATTGGTACAGGGAAGCCTAATTTCTTCTTGTCTGATGCACTAGTAGGTATTACACTCTTAGATGCATCTCTCATAGCTACTTTAGTATTAGTTTTAGTTACTTTATATTCCATAGGTAACTTAGATGCTACATTAAATACTTCAATATCAGTAAAAGGAACTCTTCCTTCTATTGAGTTAGCCATAGTCATACGATCGCCTTTTTGAAGTATATCTTTCATAAACCAGAAGTATAAATCTACTCCTTGCATTTTATTTAATTCATTTTGATCTTTATATATTTCAAAGATAGGTTTAGTTATATCTTTATTAGCTATCTTTTGTTTCTTCTTAATTATCTTTTTAATTTCTCTTTCTTCCCAGATTGGATTAACTCCTACATATCTATCTTCAAGTTTAGTACCATATCTAACTATATAATTAATACCTCTCATCTCTGGAAATAATCCACCAACTTTAGCAGCAATGTTTCTTAAGAAGAATGGTATTTTCTTATATGTTGAAGGTAACGCAGTCTTATAAGTGTTATATCCACCAAAGAATTCATCAGCACCTTCACCTGATAATACAACCTTAACATCTTTAGAAGCTAAGTTAGCTACAAAGTATAAAGACTCGATAGCTGGATCACTAGATGGTTCATCCATATGATACATAATCTTCTTTATTGAATCCATGTATTCATCTTTATCTATCATTCTCTTTTTATTTGTTATACCTAACTTACTAGCTAAATCTTCTGTATAAAATGTTTCATCATATTTAGCTATTTTATATGCAGCTGTATAAGTTTTATTTGGTTTAGCTAATGATACTAAATAAGATGAATCAACACCAGATGATAAGAAAGATCCTACTTCTACATCTGCTATCATATGATATTTAACAGATTCTTCCATAGTCTTAGCTATTTCTTTAACAGTTTCATCATAATCTTTTTTAGTTGGATCAAAAGTTGGTCTATAATATCTTTCTATTTTTAATTTACCCTTTTTATAAGTTAAATAACAACCTGCATCTAATCTATATACTCCTTTAAAGAAAGTTTCTTCTGTAGGAGTAAATGAGAATCTTAAATAATTAGGTAAGATATCTTCATTAAACTCTTTTATAAAATCAGGATGATCTAAGAATGCTTTAATTTCAGATGCAAAGATAAAACAGTTATTATCATTGTAATAATAAAATGGTTTAATACCAAAGTGATCTCTTGCACAAAATAATTCTTTTTCCTTCTTATCATATAAAGCAAAAGCAAACATACCTCTTAAATGAGATAACATATCTTTACCCCATTTAATATATCCTGCAATTAATACTTCTGTATCACAAGTAGTTTTAAAATCATAATCTAATTCTTTCTTAAGATCTTGATAATTATATATTTCACCATTAAAAACTATTACATATCTATCATCATTAGAATACATAGGTTGAGATCCGCCTTTTAAATCTATGATAGATAATCTTCTATGTCCTAGTGCAATATAATCATCTGTATAATAACCTTTTCCATCTGGTCCACGATGAGCAATTCTATCGCACATGTCCTTAATTATATCTTTTTTGTTGTCGTGTAAGTCTATACTTCCAGCTATTCCACACATAGTCATCACCTATACAAATTATATCATATCTAATTTGCGTGAGTGAATATTATTTGATATAATGTGTAATAGAATAGAGATGATATAAATGAAACTATTTGAAATCAAAATAGGTGACAAATCTTACGAGTTTATTAATTCAATTCACTACAATGGAAAAAACTATGTTGCATACAAAGATAAAAAGACTATCTACATTAATGAATTTATCATAAATGAAAAAGACATCAACTTCTTAGAAATTGATGAACAAACTTTTGAAGACGTAAAGAAGGCGATGGCATTATGATTAAATACACAATAAGATTAGACGAAAATAATGAACTTAAATGCACTAAAATGCGCAGTTATCTTCCAAATACAAGAGTAAGTGAAATAGAGTTATTAAAATTATTAGATCGTGTTGATTTAAATGACTATTATAAAAGAATCAGAACAATACCTATTGCTAAATATGATACTACTAAAGAAGATATTATATTAATAAGTAAAAAAAGAGATTTTGTTATTAAAATCAAAGATTATCAAAGAACATTAGAAGCTATACGTGAATTACAATCAAGCCATAGTAGAATCGAAATGGAACAAAGAGAAATAAGTAGACGTACACCTACAGTAGGTGGTGTTGTAGCTGCATCTACTCTTGTAATAGCATTACTATGTAAGGCTTGTGGACAAGAAATTGATGAACCATTTATTGAAGGACATGAAAAGACTACTCCAACAATAAGTGTTGAAACAGCAATTCAAGGTGTACCTATAGTTGATGATGAGGAAGAAAATCAAGTTGTAATAGAAACAACTGATCATATAGTTACTACAGAATATCCTAGCACTACTCAAACTCCAGTTTTAACTAATCTAAGCCAATCAATTGAAGGTTCAACTGATGTAGTTGATAGTTATATGGAAGGTATTACTATAGCACGAGATATACAAGGTGTTGTTGATCCTGGTATTACTGCTAATCTAGATACACATATGAGTACTATTGAAAGAGTTTCTTCAAGGAGAGGTATTAGTGTTGGATTATTAAAAGATATAGTATCTCAAGAAACATCAGGTGGAGATAATAATAGATATGGAACTAATCTTGTTCAATTTGAATGGAGATTCTGGAATAATCCTAATTTAATATATGACATTTATAATGTTGAAACAGGTAGTTACGATAAAATAGTATTCACTAATGATATACAAAGATTTGCAAATCGTCCAGATGTAATGGTTATTACTAAAGATGATTTAAATAATGAATTTACTAATTTAGCAGTATGTTCAATTATATTACAAATATATGGTAATAAGTATTATCCAAACGTATTATGGACTATTCAAGCATATAACAATGGTGAAACACATGTAAATAGAATGTTACGTGAACTATCTGATGAGATGAATATGTCAGTACCAGAAATCCTTAATCTTGATTACGATACAACTTTAAATCTAATTAGAAAAAAAGCAATAAGAGATGCAAATGATAACATATATGTTGAAGAAGTACTTAAACATCTAGATCCAAGTCAAGCAATCGATGGAATTAATGATGAATATGTAATAGTTCTTGGCCCAGATAAAGTTATGAGTCTTCAAATGCAAGTTAATCGAGACTTTGAATATGTTCAAACTTCTGAAGGAAAAGGAAGAAAATAAAAAATCACTTTAATAAGTGATTTTTTTATTGGAATTTAAAGTTTAATACTTCATCAGTCTCTTGACCATCTGCTAAGATTTTTTCATTATGTTCTTCTAATGCTTTTTCACAATGCTCTTTAAGTTTTAAAGTATCATCTGTGTAATTATCAATTAATCTTAATGCATCTAGTACAAGATTAAATCTATCTATCTTATTTAATACTCTCATATCAAATGGAGTAGTAATAGTTCCTTCTTCTTCATATCCATGTATTACATCAAATCTATGAGCTCTAGTATATATTAATTCTTCTATTACATTTGTATATCCATGGAAGTTAAATATTACAGGTTTATCAGTAGTAAATAAATCGTTGTATCCATCTTCAGACATATTCTCTAATTTTAGTAAATCTACTACATTGACAACTCTTACCTTAATACCATGTTCTCTTAACATCTTAGAGGCAGCTAATACTTCAAGTGTAGGTGTATCACCAGCACATCCTAATACTATATCAGGATTCTCATCAGATGCAAATTCAAATATACCTAATCCATTTTGACAATGTTTAATAGTTTCTTCTGTATCTAACCATTGAAGTCTTGGATGTTTAGAAGCTACTATAGTATTTATTTTATTTTTATCTCTTAAACATTTATCAACAATATAAATTAATGAGTTAGCATCATATGGAAGATAAACATCAACCATATCTCTTTTTCTATTTAATACATGATTAATAAATCCCGGTTCTTGATGAGTATATCCATTGTGGTCTTGTTGCCATACATGTGATGTAACAATTATATTTAATGCAGCTATGTCTTCTCTCCAATCAAGTTCAGAACACATTTTAAGCCATTTACCAAATTGAGATACCATTGAATCTATTACTCTAGCAAATGCTTCATATGATACAAATAAACCATGTCTACCAGTTAATAAATATGCTTCTAATGCACCTTCACCAAAGTGTTCAGATAGATATGAATCTAATACTCTACCATATGGAGCTAAATGTTCATCTGTATTTTCATTAATTCTAGATAACCATTGTCTATCAGTTGCTTCAAATACATGATTTAATCTATTAGACATAGCTTCATCAGGTCCGAAGATTCTAAAGTTCTTATTAACTTCATTAAGTTTAATAACATCTCTTAGATATTTACCTAATTCCATCATATCAGATGCTTCTACTTTTCCATGATTATCTTGAATCATATAATCTCTAAAATCAGGTAATACTAATTCTTTTAATATCTTTCCACCATTAGCTTCGGGTCTAGCACTCATACGTCTATTACCTTTAGGTAAGAACGTTAATAATTCCTCTTTAGGTGAACCATCTTCATTAAATAGTTCTTCTGGTTTGTATGACTTTAACCATTTTTCTAAAACTTCTAAGTTTTCAACATTTTTTTCGTCAACTGCTAAAGGTATTTGATGAGCTTTAAATGATCCTTCAGCACTCTTAGGTCCAGTCCATCCTTTAGGTGTTCTTAATATAATCATAGGCCATCTATAATTTTCATATACACCTGTTTCTTGTGCTTTATTCTTTAATACTTTAATTTCGGTTATAACTTTATCCATGATATTAGCCATGTCTTCATTCATTTGGTTAATATCATCACCTTCAACAAAATAAGGTTCCCATCCATATCCACGATATAAGTCATATAAATCTTGATGAGTCATACGACCTAATACAGTTGGATTAGATATTTTAAATCCATTTAAATGTAAGATAGGCAATACTACTCCATCTGTTACTGGATTTATAAATTTATTAATATTCCATCCTGTAGCAAGTGGACCAGTTTCAGCTTCTCCATCACCTACAACACATGTAACAATTAAATTAGGATTGTCTAAGCATGCTCCAAATGAATGAACAAGTGAATAACCTAATTCTCCACCTTCATGTATTGATCCAGGGCATTCAGGAGATACATGTGATGATACTCCACCTGGGAATGAGAATTGTTTAAATAAGTGTTTTAAGCCTTCTTCATTTTGTTCAAAGCCTTCATATACTTCTTGATATGTTCCATCTAGATAAGCATTAGTTACTTCAGATTCTCCACCATGTCCAGGTCCAATTATATACATCATATCTAAGTCATATTTAGTTATAACTCTATTACAATGCATAAGTATAAAGTTTTGACCAGGAACAGTTCCCCAGTGACCAACTAATCTAGGCTTAACATCTTTCATTTCTAGTTTTCTTTTTAATAAAGGATTATCTAATAAATACAATTGTCCTACTGACATATAATTAACTAAATTAAAGTATTTATTTAATTGTTCAACTTCAGTTCTTGTTACCACATTAACCACTTCCCTATTATATTAATTATAACATTAAAATATATTTATAAAAATTAAAAGAATAGTTGTTTACAACTATTCTAATATAATTCAAGTGAACTCTTTGCATCTAAAGATAAATCAGCAAATTCACCTTTTAAATATTTAGGATATGCAGCACATGCTATCATAGCTGCATTGTCAGTACAATACTTCATTGGAGGAATACATAAGTCTTTGTGTTCTTCATCACATAACTTTTGCATCTCTTGTCTTAAGAATGAATTAGCAGATACACCACCGGCAACTATTACACCTTTAACTTCAGGATGTTCATCTAATGCTTGTTTAGTCTTTCTAACTAGTTCATCTACAGCTACATCTTGGAATGATCTAGCTAAATCATATTTATTTATTTCTTCTCCTCTTTGTTCTGCATTATGTTTAATGTTGATAACTGCAGACTTTAAACCAGAGTAAGAAAACTCTAAATCTTTATTGTTCATAGGTATTGGTAAATCATATTTATGTTCACCTTGTAATGCATACTTTTCAACATTAGGTCCACCTGGATAAGGAAGATCTAATACTCTAGCAACTTTATCATATACTTCACCAATTGCATCATCTTTAGTTGCACCTAATACTTTAAAATCATAGTCTGCTTCCATAAGAACTAATTCTGTGTGACCACCTGATACAACTAAAGCTAAACTAGGAAATTCAATTGGTTTAACTAAGTTATTAGCATAAATATGTCCAGCAATATGGTGTGTAGCTATAAGTGGTTTATTATAAACTAAAGATAATACTTTAGCTGCTTCTACACCTACAAGAAGTGACCCAAGTAAACCAGGAGCATATGTAACTGCTATAGCATCTACTTGATCAACTGTCATATTTGATTTCTTTAATAAATCTTCTAATACTATTGTTATATTTTCAGTATGCATTCTTGATGCAATCTCAGGTACTACTCCACCATATTCTGCATGAGTATCCATTTGAGTTAATACTGTTGTAGCTACTTCTTCGCATCCATTTTTTATAATAGACATACTTGTTTCATCACATGATGATTCAATTCCTAAAATATATACATCTTTCATTTAGATACTCCTTTCCATTATCAAGGCATCAATATTACCTTCATAATAATTTGGTCTAATATGTATTTGATTAAAGCCCATAGCTTTATATAGATTAATAGCAGAATCATTGTTAGCTTTTACTTCTAACATTAATTTATCAGCTTCTGTATTATCTATAACATATTGAATTAACTTTTTACCAATACCCTTACCTTGATAATCCTTATCTACAGCAATGTTGATAATATCAGTTATTTCAAAATGATTTTCTATTTGTATAAAACCTAATACTTTATTATCTTCTTCATATACATAAATATGAACATAATCATTTTTTAAATCTTCTTCTATTTTATAAACGGTTGAAAAATTTTCTTTTATCAACAATCCAATTTCATTTATTCTATTGAAATCTTGGTTCAATGCTTCTCTTACCATCTTTTGTAACCTCAATTTCTTTAATATATATAGGATTTACTTTATGTGGGTTAATAACTTCTTGTTTATTAACAAATTCTTTAACTTTAACTAAGTCTATTTCATTAGAAATTATATATTCTTCTTTATCTTTTAAATAATCATTTAAACTATCATCTGACTTATAAAATGCTTCATCTATCATTTGATTATCAGATGTATAAAAAGCTCCGTATGCACCCTTTAAATCCCTAATAAGAACTAGTTTATTATTATCACTAGTATTAGATATAGCATACATATCTAATGAAGTAATTGTCTTGATAGGAATAGATAAAGTATAAGCTAACATCTTACCAATAGTTGCACCTATTCTTACACCAGTAAATGAACCTGGACCTATTACAACTATTATTTGATTTAACATATGAACATCTAATTCATTTCTATTCAATATACTATCAATTAAAGGCATACACATAGATGCATGATTTGCAGTAGTACTATTCTCTTTATCTAATACTTCATCATCTTTATATAAACAAATAAGTAAGTCTTTATCATGTGTATCAATTAACAATGAATACATAAAATCATCCCTTTTTCACATAAGTATTATAACACTTATAATTATTTAAACAAATAATAAAAAAAGAGTAATAATACTCTTTTATTTAGTTCTATCTAGTCCTCTTTCTCTTATAAGTGCTTCTATAGCAGCAAGCTTTTCTTCTTCATAAGGTAAATCCGAATTCTCAATTTCACTTCTATTACTAGAATTTAAGTAAGGACTGTTTAATTCCTCATGATATCTATCAATTTCAGCTATTGTTGCATCCCTCTCTGCTATAAGTGCACCATCATCTAAATTCTCTAAATATAACCATCTATTTGCGTCCATCTTTTATCTCCTTATCTAAAAGATACCATATTTAACAAAGAAACAAAAGATTGTTAACAAATAAATATACAATAAAAAAACACCATAAGGTGTTTATAATACTGAATTTAAAATGTCTTCGTATTGTTGACCATATGGTTTAAATACAAATACACGAGTATTCTCATTAACAATTTTAATAGTAATATCTAATCTTTCTCTTGGTAACTTATCTTGAATAAGCTCAGCCCATTCGATAATAGTTACAGCGTCTTGATTGAAATAATCTTCGAAATCAATTGTTTGGTCTGTATCATCAATTCTATATACATCCATATGATTTAATTTCATTTCACCACCGTCATACTCTTTAACTATGTTAAATGTAGGACTAGTAATATTTTCAGTTAATCCTAGAGAACTTGCAAATCCCTTAACAAATAAAGTTTTACCTGATCCAAGATCACCATTTAAACAAATAACCATTCCTGGAAATTTTTCTGATTCAATATTTTCAGCTAATTCCATTGTGTCTTCTTCACATCTTGATGTGAACTTATAATCCATATTGTATCACCATGATAATTATAGCAATTAAATTTTGAATATAGCAATAATTATTTAATAATTTACAGAAATTTTAAAATATATTTCTAAGTATGGTAAAAACAACGATTGAAGCAATCAGTATGAAATAATATGCTGGGTATATTCTAATATCCTTTTTAAACACTATTTTAAAAACTATGAAAGCAAATATTAACAATCCAAGTATAAATACCAAAGAATTATCTAAAAATGCTTGAATAATATTAAAATGTAATAAATCAACTACCATTTGTCTAGATCCACAAGCTGGACATTTAATACCTAGGTGAGTATAAAAAGGACACTCATATTCAAATATAAATGATAAGACAAAAAAAAGAATAGCAATAAATCCTATAAATAAATAAGAATACTTCCTAATCTTCATATATATCACCAATTATATTATACTAAAAAAAAAGACAAAAAAAAATGCTTGCAACTCCTTATCTTCGCTTACACTATTGTCAGCGTACTAGTGCTTAACTTCTCTGTTCGGGATGGGAAGAGGTGTGTCCACTAGGCTATTGTCACAAACAAACTTTTTTTTACTATTTATATTATAGCGATTTTGCTCTTTAAAAACAAGATAATGCTTCATCAAATTTAAAATTTATGATTAAATCCTCGGGTTATTAGTACTAGTCAGCTCAAATTATCGCTAATCTTCCACCTCTAGCCTATCAACGTTGTAGTCTACAACGGCCCTTACTAAATACATATGGGAAAACTCATCTTGAGGGGGGCTTCCCGCTTAGATGCTTTCAGCGGTTATCCCTTCCCGACATAGCTACTCTGCAATGCCACTGGCGTGACAACAGATACACCATAGGTCAGTCCACTCCGGTCCTCTCGTACTAGGAGCAGCTCCTCTCAATTTTCCTACGCCCACAGCGGATAGAGACCGAACTGTCTCACGACGTTCTGAACCCAGCTCGCGTGCCATTTTAATGGGCGAACAGCCCAACCCTTGGAAGAGAATCCACCTCCAGGATATGACGAGCCGACATCGAGGTGCCAAACACCACCGTCTATGTGAACTATTGGGTGGTATCAGCCTGTTATCCCCAGGGTAACTTTTATCCGTT
>JAIKYM010000085.1 GCA_024683115.1 Bacilli bacterium | reverse complement strand
TATAATATACATATCGGGGTGTTAGTTATGGGAAATAGTTTATTTTTTAGAATTATTGAAGATATATGTAATCATAATTATTCATTAGATGAGATGATTGCAAAGTTTTATGTTGAAGATTCTGAACAATTAATAAACTATGTCCTAGATGTTTTTGAATCTAATATTGAAGAATTCTTGACTATTAATTCATTCAGATCTAACTACCACACATTCTTGTATTATTTAACTGATGCTATTAACAATCCAAATGTTTTATTTAGTCTAAGTATTAAAATCAAACATGTTATTCGTAAAATTGAAGAGTTATTGAAACCTTATAACAAAGGACTAAAAGATAAAGATGAAAAATTTAATAAGTTAAATAGATTAAAACGTGATTTAAATACTAACCTTACTAACAATGAACAAAAGATATATAGAATATATGAAAATGATAATTTTAAAGTATTAAAACATATTATATTTGATATTAAAGATATAGATGTTTTATATCACATTATTAATACTCATAAAGGTATAGTTAATCTTAGTAATAATGATGAATATATTCTTGAAACTGTAATTAGACATTTATTATTAAAGATTAATGATATGGAAGATGATGAAATAGACTATTATCGAAGAGTTATTACTATGTTCTTTAAGGCAGATAAACTTGATATAGCTCCAGATAGGTTAGAAGAATTAAAAAATGATATAGAATTCCAAATAAAAAGAAATCCTGAAAATACCAATCTATATGATTATTTGTTATATCTAATTAATTATCAACTAAATGATTTAAGAATGTTTAATCAAAAAAAATTTATTGTACCATCTAAATTAAGTGATGGAAGAGTAGATTATAGATATTTACCTACAATAACTATAGATATGTCATCTAAAACTAAAATGCTTTATGATGATGCTTTCTCAATCGAAGAGTTAGAAGATGGCTCTGTTTATCTATATTTACATGTACCTGATGTTGATGAATATGTTCAAGAAAACTCTGATTTAGAAGATTATATGAGACATATGGGAATGTCTAGATATGTAGCAAACGATAGAAGGCCAATGATACCATATGATTTATCACGTAAGATGTCTTTAAATGCGGGTAATGATGTAGCTTCATTAACATATAGAGTTCATCTAAATGATAAGGGCATTGTATTAGGCTTAGATTTTATGAAAAGTGTTATTCATGTAGATGATAACTTGACAAGATATAATGCTAATAATTTATTTACTACAGGTAAATATAAATATATGGATGTACTTGAAAAGATGGCATCTTTAGCTAGAAGACTTCGTATGAAAAGAAATAGAAGAGTTGGAAAGAAATCTAATTCAGCTATGATCATGGAAGAGTTTAATATCTGGGGAAATATATTTATCGCTTCATATTTTAATGAAAATGGAATAGTATTCCCATATAAGAATCTAGTACATAGAGATTACAATAGTATGTTTATAAATGATATAAGTACTTTCTTAAAACAAAATGAATTAGAGACTGAAGCTAAATCCATATTATTTGATATTTGTGATGCTGAAAGTCGTCAATTCTATTCTACTGAAAACCAAGGAAATGCTAACTTTGGTGGACGTCCATATGGAAGTGTTGGAAATCCTTTAAGAGAGTATATGTCTTTGGAAACAACTAGATTAATTAAGAGTTTATTAATTGATGTTAATTCTATGCAAGAAGATTGGGAAGAAAGACTAATTAATGATTGCGCTGAACAAACTGAGATTCAAGCAAAAGTCAAGGAATTGTATAAGACTACTAAGTAGTCTTTTTTATATGCTTTTAAATTGGTATAATATATTATAGAGTAGAAGGGTGTATATGGAAGCAATATTAAATAGTAAATTATTTATTCCAACTTGTATATTTATAGGTGCTGCTTTAATATCTATTATCGTTTTAGTTATTTTTTCTAAGTCTAAAAAGAAAAAAGAAAGATCTTTACTAAATGATAATATTTCTTTAGGTGAACCAACTAGTGATGTTGAAAAAAGAATACAAGACGCAGCAGTATTACCTGTTGTTCCTATGGAAAATACAAAAGAAGATGTTATTCCAAAGGTTGAACCAACTGTAGTACCAATTGTACCAGTTACATCTAAAGAAGAGACTGTGGTACCAACAGTACCAATGACTTCAAAAGAAGAAACAGTTGTGCCTGTTGTAGAAGTTACCAAAACAGTAGAACCAGTAGTAGTTAAGAAAGAAGTAGACTTAGGTCCACCTCCAACTATTGATATACCTATACCAACTGTAGATGATTCTCCTATAACTGTAGATGAAGTAAAAAGCTTAGTAGGTGAAGATTTACAAGATAGTGTTCAAGTTGAAAAGTTTGAGACTGTAGATGAATCAAATGTTCAACAAGATGAAATAATAAATGTTAATGAGGCTAAACAATTAGTTGAAGAAACACAAGAAACAGTTAAAGTTGATGAAGTAAAAAGTATCGAAAATGAAATAGGAGATACTGTTGAAGTAGATGAAACAAAACAATTAGCTAATGATATAGGTGAAACAGCATTTAAGTCTATACCAAATGGTGATACTAATATTAATACAGATATAAAAGTTGAACCAATTAATACAGTAACAAATAAAACTGAAATATTTGATTTAGAAGCAATTCAAAGAGAATTACAAAAGATGGAAGAAGCAAAGAGGGAATTACTATGAATTTAAAAATATATCAAGCAGGTTTAAAGTTTATGCTCATAAATACTGTTAAGAGATTATTTAATGGTGAAGTATCTTTTGAACATAGTTTAGACCATGGAATATATGGAACAATCCAAGCATCAGTACCAATTGATCAAGTAGCTTTAAATAAGATTAAAGAACAAATGACTTCTATGGTACAACAAAATATTCCATTTAATAAAAAGATAGTATCTAAAAAAGAAGCATATGATTTTTATAAGAAAAAAGGTTATAAAGAAAAAGCCTATAATATATTAAATATTCCTAATGTTGCTGTATCTATCTTCTCCTTAGAAGGTCAATACAATTATTTTTATACACATGATATACCTGCATCTACAGGCGTATTACAATATTTTGATTTATTCTATGTAGATATAAATAAGTTTGTACTTATTTATCCTTTCAACGGTAAATTAGATTTTACATTTAGAAGAAAATTATTTGAAACATTTAATGATTACAATGATTGGTCTCATAGATTAGGAGTACCTTATGTATCAAATCTTAATAACATTGTTGCAAATGGTACAATTAGTGATTTAATTAGAAAAAATGATATTATTCAAGATTCTAGGATAAATGATGTAGCTAAAGATATAATTGAAAAGAATAAGAAGATTATATTACTTGCTGGACCTTCTTCAAGTGGTAAAACTACTACTTCAAGAAAGTTAGCTTTATATTTATCTTCATATGGAATTAGTGCTAAAGCTATATCTTTAGATGATTTTTATTTGGATAATGATAAGAAACCTGTTTTACAAGATGGTAGAATTGATTACGAATCTATAGATGCTATAGATGTATCGTTCTTCTGTCAATGTTTAAATGGATTATTAAAAGGTGAAGAAGTTCAATTACCTTTGTATGATTTTACAACGGGACATCATGTTTTAAGAGATCCAATTAAGATAGAAGAAAATGAAGTATTAGTTGTAGAAGGATTACATGCTATTAATCCTAAGTTGATTGCATGCTTAGATCCAAGTGTTCTATATAAGGTTTATATAAGTCCACTTACACCTTTAGGAATTGATAGACATAACTATGTATCTACAACTGATAATAGATTACTAAGAAGAATGATAAGAGATTTTAGAACTAGAGGTTCTAGTGCTGAAAAAACATTACTTACTTGGGGTGATGTAAGAAGTGGAGAAGAACAATATATATTCCCATATACAGATACAGTAGATACAGTAATAAATACTGCATATATCTATGAAATGGGGGTATTAAAAGTATTCTGTGAACCACTTTTAATGAATATACCAATGGATAGTGAAGCATATGAAGAAGCAAGACGTTTACTTGCAGCTTTAAATGTATTCTATCCAATCTCATCTGAACTTATACCACATGATAATGTATTAAGAGAATTTATCGGTGGATCAGTATTTGAAGAATAGGAGTGAAAATATGAAAAAAAGAATAGCAATAAACGGATTTGGTAGAATTGGAAGATTAGCTTTTAGAGAATTGCTTGAAGATAAAGAACTAGAAGTAGTAGCAATCAATGATTTAGGTTCTACTGAAGATTTATATTATTTATTAAAATATGATTCAAATTTTAGACAATTTGATGCATCTAAAATATCTTATGATGAAAATGCTTTTATTTATAAAGGCAGAAAGATAAAGATATATAAAGAAAAAGAAGCAATCAATTTACCTTGGGGTGAACTTAAAGTTGATGTAGTACTTGAATGTACAGGATATTATACTAATGTAGATGATGCTAAAGCTCATATTGAAGCTGGAGCAAAACATGTTATTATATCTGCACCAGCTAAAGGTGATTGTAAAACAATAGTATTCAATGTTAACGATGATACTTTAACTGGTAAAGAAGAAATAATATCTGCTGCATCATGTACAACTAACTGTTTAGCACCTGTATTAAATGTTATAGATAAGACATATAAAATATTGGGTGGATACATGACAACAGTTCATGCAACTACAAATGATCAAACAACACTTGATGTATTGCATAAAAAAGGTGCATATTCTCGACGTGGTAGAGCAGCTCTTGAAAATATTATTCCTACATCTACAGGAGCAGCATCAGCTATAGGTAAAGTTATGCCTAAGTTAGATGGTATGTTCCATGGCGGAGCATTTAGAGTTCCTACTATAGATGGTTCTATGATTGATGTATCAGTTATAGTAAAAAAGAAACCAACTGTTAAAGGTATGAATGAAGCATTTAGATTAAATGCAAATGAAACTATAGGTATAACTATGGATCCAATTGTATCATCAGATATAATTGGTGATAAACATGGTGCATTAGTAGATGGCTTACTAACTGATGTACTAGAACTTGAAGATGGTACACACATGATTAAAGTTGTTGCTTGGTATGATAATGAATTAGGTTATACTAATCAAATGATTAGAACAATGAAAGTGCTAATATAATATGAAAAAAATATGTGCTATATTATTAACTATAATTTCATTATTTGCATTTAATGCTTATGCTATAAGAATAAGCCACTATGAAACAACATTAGATATAAACTCAGATATAATTGATAACAAAGTGGAATTTCATTTAGGATATCGTGGAGAAGAAGCATATGCTACTTCTTTAAATATAGAATATGATTCTGAACTATTAGAATTTGATACTATACAACCTGGAAGTGGATTTAATGTAGAAGTTGATTTAAAAACTATTTCAACATATACAAAGAAATTAACATTAAGATTTTCTTCAAACTATATAATAAATGAAGTAACATATGGAACAGTTATATTCAAGCTAAAGGACAATTTTACTGTAGGTAAAACAACACAATTAAAACTATATGATATTATATCTACTTCTGATACAGGCGATAGATTCCGTTCGAAAGGGTATTATTTAGATTTAGAAAGAGAAACTACTGATACTGTATCTGGTATAAGAACAGATATATCAGAAGAGGCTGATAGAAAGAATTTTATTAACTCTATATTACCTTTTATAATAATAGGTATAGCAGCATTATTCTTATTAATGTTTATAATAATTCTTCTACCTTCATCTAAGCATGAAAATAGAAGTAAAAAGATTAAAGCACAAGTATCAGCTAAAAACTATCCAGTACCTGGAGTCGGTGATTTACCTAAGTTTAGTCAAAAGAAGAAAAGGGATATTATTGAACCTGAACAACAACCAATTAATCCATTTAAGGATTTTGAGGCTAAGACAACTACTAATGCGACATCTCAACAATCTCCATTTGGAACAGGTTTAAGTAATGAAAATAATGTATTCCAAGATAATCCTACAAGAACTGGACAAGAAGGATTAATTAATATTAATCCACTTGCATTTACTGATGATGATTCAGATGATGATATAGATACGTTATAATAATAAAGTATTGATTATTCAATACTTTTTATTTTGAACTTGAAATTATTTATATTATGTGATAATATACTATTGCTTTGTTGAAAAGCTAAATGTAATCCGATGAGTATTTACTTATGATTATGTGGGTGCAGATTATAGGAAAGGAGTATAGTTATGAATTTAATTGATAAGATTAATTCTAAATCTTTAAGAACTGATATTCCTGAATTTCGTGTTGGTGATACTGTAAGAGTAGACTACAAGATTGTAGAAGGTAAGACTCATAGAATTCAAGCATTTGAAGGATTAGTTACTTCTATCTCTGGTGGATCTATTTCTAAAGCATTCACTGTTAGAAAAAAATCAGGTATGATTCCAGTTAAGAGAGTATTCAAAGTTAATTCTCCATTAATTGATAAGATCGTTGTTGTTAGAAAAGGTAAAGTTAGAAGAGCTAAACTTAACTTCATCGATAGAATGGAAAAAGAATACAAAGTTAAAGAAAGAAATTAAAATAAATACATTCATTGTTACAATGAATGTATTTTTCTTTTATAAATATGTTATAATGGTTAATGGTGATACTAATATGACAAAGAAGAAAGTAAAGACTGAAAAAGAAGATTTATCTAAAGCGGAAGAAATAGAACTAGCAACTAAAAGAGCACGTAGAGATTTATTCTTAGAGTATGTTCCATTTCTAATACTATTATTCTTTATTCTTATTATCAGAGCTTTCATAGCATCTCCTATTAGTGTATCAGGTTCATCAATGCAACCTACATTAGAAGATGGAGATTATGTATTATTATATAAATTAAAAATGAGAACTAAAGGTATAAGTAGATTTGATGTAGTAGTTCTTAATAATGAAGAGGGTATATTAGTTAAAAGAGTTATTGGTTTACCAGGTGAAACATTAAAATACGAAGTAACTGAAGAAAATGGAACATTAGTTAATTCTTTATATATAGATGGTAAAAAAGTTGAAGAACCATTTGTAAGTGATGAATATAAGAATCATACATGTTCATATGTTAATAAACTATGTGATGAAGGTGTTACTTTAGGTGAAAATGAATATTTCATCATGGGTGATAATAGATTAGTTTCAAATGATTCAAGGGTATTTGGAGCAGTAACTAAGAAAGAAATTAAGGGTATAGCTGAAGTTAGATTATTCCCATTCAACAAGTTTGGTAAGATAGATAAGTAATTATCTATCTTTTTTACTGTATAATCGTGTAATAATTGGCTATAAATAAAAATTTATTAATATTTTTTGTTATAATATTATTATAAAGGTGGGATTTTAAATGCCAGTTAAAAATGATGATATAGTAATAGTTGAAGGAAGTAAATATTTAGTATTAACTACATTTGAAGATTCAGGAATTAGATATGCTTTTGCTAATCAAATAACTCCAGATGAAGAAGATGTTACAGATATTTATTATTTATTTACAGATAACAATGGACAATTATTACGTGTAACAGATGAAAATATTATAAATAGACTAGCACCTATTATTCAACAAGGTGTAGAAGAAGCTTTAAATAATATAGATTAGTGGTGATTAACATGCAAGAAGAAATTGATAAGACTTATGAAGAAATACATAGATTACAAGCACAAAGAGAACAATTAAATAATGAGTTAACTGATCTAGATAAAATTGATCCACGTACTAGACCAACTGAAGAATACAATGCTAAGAAGACTGAAATTCAAGATGTAGATGCTCAAATATCAGATTTATATAATCATATAGCTGATATTACTGAAGAAATAAACAAGGCAAAAGCTAAAGAAGCTGAAAAGGCTCAAGAAGCACAAGATGTTCAAGCGGCCGAAGAATCAACTATTAAAATATTAAAAGAAAATGAAGAACTTTTAGAACATGAAACAAGAGAACAAGCATTTCAAAGAATAATGGGATTTCCATATGATCCAAATAAATATGAAATACTTGATGGAGATGGAGCATATGATGATGGATATGATAATCCGATCAGTACAATAACTATTGTTGAAAGACCACCTGAATATACTCTTCAACCAGTTAAAGAAGATGAAGAAATCTTTGAATATGAAACAAATGAACAAGCATTCCAAAGAATAATGGGAATACCATTTGATCCAAATAAATATAAAATACTGCCTGGAAATGGTTCATATGACGATGGATATGATAATCCTATTAATACAATAACTATCTTTGAAAAAGTTCAAGTAGAGCGTAAAGTAGAAACTCAAAATGGACAAGGAACTGTTGGTGAAGAAGTTAAAGAAGAAGAGACTCAAGAAGAACAAATAACTGAACAAAATATGGAAACAGGTGAAGGAGTAGATCCAAGTACTATAACTGAAGAACAAGTAGTACAAGCAGTTGTAGCACCACAAGAACAACAATTATCTCAACCTGATCCACAAATGACTTTAAATGATTTATTAGATAAATATAGAAAATATTTAGCATCAGAAATACCTGCAAATCTATTTAACGATGATTTAGTTCAAGAAGACTTTAATGTAAATGATATTTCATATCAATTAGATGACTATGCTAAAGATGAAATATTAAACTTAAGAGGACAACTAAGACAAACAGGATTTAAGTTTAGACCACCTCAAGCACTTGATCAAACAGATAAGAGAGAGTTTAATGCTTTATTAGCAGAATATGCACATACACTTAATGATATGTCATTTATATTACAAGAAAGTACATATCCAGGAATTATTCATGCTGATCCTAATGCAGTTAAATATCAATTAGATGACAATGAAATAGATAGATTCATAGATTTATCTGCATCTGCTAAGAGTTTTGGTAATCAACATCCAGATGTTGTTAAATCATATGAAGTATTAATGAATGAAATAATTAATACAAGAAAGGCTATGGGTACAATTCTAGGTGAAGAACCTTACCCAGGAATCGAAAATTCAGATCCATTTATAATAGCTGATCAAGCTGATCGTTCTAAGTTTATTAATTATAAAAACAATTTAACTAATATGAAAACTAAATATCCTTATTTATTTGAAGGATATGTTCCAGTTCATAATCAAACTAAAACTGATGATGCACAAAAACAAGATGATCAACAAGTAACACCACAACAAACTAATCCAACTGGTTCAACAGGAGATAATAATCCTCCAACAGGCAATCCATCTACAGGTGATAATTCAAATCCAAGTGGAAATAATAATCCATCATCAGATACACCTGCAGGAGATAATACAACAGGCGACCAAGGAAATGAACAAGATGATCAACAACAACAAGGTGAACCACAACAAACTGGTCAACAACAAGGTGAACCACAACAACAAACTGGTCAACAACGAGGTGAACCACAGCAACAAACTGGTCAACAACAAAACCAAGTTGATCCTGACCAAGCTGAAAAAACAGCTAAAATAGCTAAGTTAAAGAAAAAAATTAAAAAAGGCTTAGGATTTACTGCTGGTATGGCTGTAGGTGTAGCCTTATCTTGTGTACCTGGGGTAGGAACAATATCTATGGCAGCATCAACTGCAAAGCTAGTTATGTCTGGAACTGGTGCTATAGTTAAATCATGGACTAATAAACATCCAGATGGAAAAATAGCTAAGATGTATAAATGTACTAATAGAATGATAGCAACTAAGATGCCTAATGTAGCAAGTAAAGTAAATAGTATTAAACAAAAATTCCAATCATCACCACTTAATGTATTTGTAAATGGTGTATCTGCAGGATTTATTGCTGGTAACTTATATGAACTATGGGGTGGAGGAACTGTAATTCAAAGTTTCACTCAAAAAGCTTCATATGGTCCAATTGTATATACAAATGGTTTAACAGAATCATCAGAAGTGATTCAAAATGTTGGAGGTATGATTAGATAATGAAAGATACTATAATATCATTAGATAATGGAGTTAATTATTATATATTAGATGAATTAAATTATTTTGAAAACTATTATGTTGTTGGTGCCATGATGGACATGTCTAAAATGACTATAGATGATGAAAACCTTGTAGTTAAAAGATTAATCAAAGAAAATGGTGAACAAAGAATAGAATCCATTGAAGATCCAGTGGAGGCAGAAGCAGTAACTAAGATTATATTTTCAAAATTACATTCAGAACAATAAATGCAGAGTTAATTCTCTGCATTTTTTATGTTATAATAATAAATAGGAGGATATATGAAGAAGATATTAAAAATAACTAGTATAGTTATATTATTACTTATAATAGTAACTGGATGTAAAAAGAGTTATAAGGATCCAATAATAGGAACATGGTATCTCACTACAAATGGTGAAGTTAATGAAAGAGTATATTATATGTTTTATGAAGATAAGACAGGTGTTTATTCCATATATGATTCAGAAAAGAGTATTACTTATGATATAGATGCTAAAACAATTAAAATTAAATATGATGATTCAAATGAGACTTTAGAATATGAGTATAAACTGGAGGATGATAATTTAACTATTAAAGATGGTTTTGAATCATATGTAGTATACAAAAAGAGATAATTAATCTCTTTTTTTCTTGCATTTATAAATAAATAGTGTATAATTAAATTGAAAATGATTTTCAAATTGAAAGAAGCGATTATATGACTTATAACACTAAACAAAAAGAAGTTATATTAGATATCATTAAAAAATACAATCATGAATTTACTGTTCAAGATATTTATGAACAAGTTAAAGATTCAACAGGTCTTACAACTATATATAGACTTGTAGATAAACTTGTTGCAGATGGATTAATTAGTAAAACAATAGATGAGAAGAATAAACCACATTACAATTATCTAGGTGAATGTGAAGAAGTAAATCATTTTTATCTTAAATGTGATAAATGTGGTGATTATATTCATACAGATTGTGATTGTATAAGTG
>JAIKYM010000069.1 GCA_024683115.1 Bacilli bacterium | reverse complement strand
CTATCTTACAATCATCATCTTTTACCTTATTTATTTTATTAGATAATAATTCTATACTCTCTTCATAGTTATCATATTCCTTCATATGAATAGTAGAATTACGATAAAAATGAGAAAGAACTCCTGATAAAATAAATAGTAATAATAAACAAATAAATATACCAAATACTATATATTTAACATTTTTCATACATCACCTAAAATGGCATTTTAAAATTACCAGAAGCCATTTGTTTCATCATAGTTTTCATTTGTTCAAATTGCTTTAATAATCTATTAACTTCTTCAACAGATCTACCTGACCCTGATGCTATTCTTTGTTTTCTAGTTGCCTTTAATACTTCTGGATGTCTTCTTTCATATGGAGTCATAGATAAAACTATTGCTTCGATATGAGCCATATCTTTTGGATCAATATTAACATTATTTAATCCCATATTTCTTGCACCTGGTAACATCTTTAAAATGTTTTCTAGAGGTCCAAGCTTTTTAATTTGTTTCATATTAGCTAAGAAATCTTCTAAATCATATTTACCAGATTTCATTTTTTTCTCTAAATCTTTAGCATCATTTTCATCAATAACACCTTCAACTTTTTCAGCTATTGATAAAATATCACCCATATCTAAGATACGTTCTGCCATTCTTTCTGGATAGAATTCACTAATACCATCTAGTTTTTCTGAATTACCTACAAACTTAATAGGTACATTAGTTAAATGTCTTACAGATAAAGCTACACCACCCTTAGTGTCTCCATCCATCTTAGTTAAAATTGCACCTGTTAAATTTAATTTATCATTAAATCCATTTATAACATTAATAGCATCTTGACCCATCATTGAATCTAATACTAATAATACTTCATTTGGATTAAAGTTATCTTGAATACCTTTTAATTCATCCATTAGATTATCATCAATATGTAATCTACCTGCAGTATCTATAATAATATAGTTATGATGATTTTCTTTAGCATATTCTAAAGCATTATTAACTATTTCTTGAGGATCTTTTTTACCTTCTTCATAAACAGTTATACCTAATTGTTTACCTATATCTTTTAATTGATCTATAGCTGCTGGTCTATAAATATCGCATGCAACTAATAAAGGATTCTTTTTGTATTTTTTTCTAACTAAATTAGCTATCTTACCTGCTGTAGTAGTTTTACCTGAACCTTGAAGACCTACCATCATGATGATTGTTGGATTCTTTTCAGTTTCAAGTGGAACATAATCTCCACCTAATAATTCTACTAATTCATCTTTAACTAATTTTATAAATACTTCATCAGGTTTCAAGTTTTTACCAACATCCATACCTAATGCTTTTTCTTTAACATTTTTAGTAAATTCTTTAGCAACCTCATAGTTGACGTCTGCTTCAAGTAAGGCCATTCTAATTTCTCTAACTGCTTCATTAATATTATCTTCAGTTATTCTACCCATACCTTTTATATTTTTAATAGCATTACTTAATCTATCTCCTAAATATTCAAACATATTTATCACCTGTATTCATTATAACATAAGAAATAAAAAAGTAGTTAAATAACTACTTTCAATTACTATTTTCTAACTCTTCTATAAACATCTTCATGAATTTCTTCAATTGATTTTAGTTTATTAGCATCATCACATTGAACTTGTTCCCAATTTAAATAATCAGCTATAAACATTGCATTGTAATATACTTTTTTCATAAAGTCTAAATCTCTTTCATGAATATCATTTTGAACACCATCATTTTGTTTTCTAGCATTTCTCATTTCAGTAACTAATTCAAATGGCGCATGTAAGAAGATAACTTTATCAGGTGCTTTAATACCTAATTTGTTATATTCAAAATCAACTACATAATCGATAAAATCTCTTCTATCTTCTAAATTCTTAATTAATGCAGATTGATATATTAAACTTGAAGTTGTATATCTATCTAATACAATTGTTTTTCCTTCTTCATATTGAGGTTTTAAAATAGTATTCCAAGTTACTGCACGATCCATTGCATATAAACTATTAACAAAATATGGAGATAATTCACTTGGTTTTCCATAATTACCTTTTAAATATTCTTCAACTGGTGCTCCTTGAATAGTTCCATAAGATGGGAAATGATGATTAACTATTTCTTTACCATCTTGTTTTAAATGATCACATAAAGTTTGAAATTGAGTTGATTTACCAATTCCATCACAAGCTCCTTCTACTACGATAAGTCTATCATTTGTTTTTCCTAAGTTGTATTCCATATATCCTCCTGTAACTTATATAAAAATTATAACATAAAAAAAGAGATTAATATCTCTTTTTTACAAATATTTAAATGATTGAATTATTTTCTTGAATGTTGTTTTATTTGCATCATAATCTCTCTTTAAACAACTTTCAGTAACTTTAATAATTGGTTTTCTACTATCAACTGAATAGATAACTGAAATAACATATATAAATACATTATTATTTGTAGTTCCTTCAATTGTATAAGATGATGTTACTTTATATCCATCATTAGTATCTTTCTTATCTAGTATTTTAGAATTCTTAAGTGAATTTAATAATTCTTCTTTTTGATAGTCTAAACTTGCTTTAGCATCCATAGATCTACGAATAATATTAACACCTACATAATTCTTTCCACTTGTATATAAGTAATCAAATTCTTGTGCTCTTTGTTGTTGGAAATCCTCTGGAAGTTTAAATGAAATATCTTTTTCAATATTAATTACTTCTACTTTTAAAGCAGATTGTTGTGCTTTATTAACAAATAGCATAATAACTACTAAAACAGTTAATATTAAAGATAAAGCTAAATATATAAAATTCTTAACTTTATATTCTTCATCTTGTTCCATCTTTTTAACACTAAAACATGGAATGTAATATAAACCGAATAGAACCATAAGTGGATATGTTATATGTGGCTTTTCAACTACATCTTGTTCACGCGCTTGAACTATGAAATATATTATTTCTCCAACATAGCTTAAAAAGAATATTACTGCTAATAAACAGAACAACATTACAGATGGAGATGATCTAAAGAATAATATCATCACTAATGATAATAAGAATCCTACATTTATTGAATGTGGTACATATTTTTTAATTACATCTATCATATAAATCACCCTTTTTACTTTAACTTAACTAGTTTATCAACAACTATTTGATATTTATCTAGTCGTCTTTCAACCATACCTTCTATTTCAATTATATCACCAACTTCTAAATCAGTCACTAGATTTATTTTTTTTGGGAATATAACAAAGTCACCTGTACTTGTTTCATCTGATAAAGTTAAGAAACACATATCATCATTATTCTTAGTTTTAATCATACTAATCTTTTCAACTAAATATACACCTTTAACTCTTTTATTAAATGAATTAGTTATATCTATTAACTTAAACATATCTGGATATTTTGAAGATGGATGAGAAGAAATATAAAAACCAAATAATTCTTTTTCTATCTTCATTAGTACTTCTTTAGATGATTCATCTATTTCAATTATTTCGGGTTTAGATACTAAAGATTCATCTAAATCGCTGATTAAATCCGCATAGTTTAATAAAGTATCCATATTATATTTTAAAGTACTATGATTATATCCAAATGAATCAAATACACCAGCATCTATTAAGATATCTAATACCTTTTTATTAACATCATTTTTCTTAACTCTAGCAAGAAAATCAAATATATCAGCAAAAGGTTTATCTCCTCTAATCTTAATAATATTATCAGCTGCTACATTACCTACACCTTTAATACATCTTAGAGGTAATCTAATACCTTTTTCTTCTTTAACATATGTTTTATTAGACTTATTAATATCTGGTTTTAATACACTTAAACCACTTCTTTTAATCTCATCTATATACTCTTTAGTTTTAGCTTCACCACCAATATTATTATTAAGTAGATTAATATAATAATATTCAGGGAAATGAACTTTAAGATAAGCCATTTGATATGCAATAAATGAATATGCTACAGAATGTGATTTATTAAATCCATAGTCAGCAAACTTAACAATAAGTTCATATACTTCATTAGCTTTCTCTTTTGTATATCCATTTTTAATAGAATTATCTATAAACTTATCTTTAGCTTCTTCTATAAGTTTTAATTTCTTCTTACTTATAGCACGTCTTACCATATCAGCTTCGCCAAAAGTAAATCCACCCATCTTAACTAAGATTTGCATGACTTGCTCTTGGTATATCATGATACCATATGTATCTTCTAAGATATCTTTTAAACTATCATCTGGATAATCAATTTTAGCTCCAGCATGTCTTTTGATATATGTATCTATTTGATCCATTGGACCTGGTCTATAGATAGCTATAGCCATTATTAAATCTTTAAATTCCTTAGGTTTTAATTTCTTTAAGAAGTTTTTCATACCAACAGATTCAAATTGGAATACTCCTACTGTATCTGCTCTTGAGAATAATTCATATATCTTATTATCATTTAAATTTACTTTATCTAAATCTAATCTTTTACCTGTATCTTTTTCTATATCATCCAATACATTAGAAATAATAGTTAAGTTCTTAATAGATAAGAAGTCCATTTTTAATAGACCTAATTCTTCTAGTTCATTCATAGTATAACCAGTTAAATACTCTTGTCCATTGTAAGTTAAAGGAATAACATCACTTAAATCACATGATGAAATAACTACACCTGCTGCATGTATACCAATATGTTTCTTAATTCCTTCTATAACTTCTGCTTCATGGAATACTTTATTTAATTGAGAATACTCTTGTAATACTATTTTTAATTTATCATCTAAATTACTACTTAATTTCTTCTTAGGATCCTTATCTATATAAGGTAAAATATTAGCTAACATATCATCAGATACATTATTAATTTTAGCAATTGCCCTAATTGCTTCACGAGATGCAAATGTACCATATGTAACAATATGAGCTACTCTTTTTTCACCATATTTACTTCTTACATATTCAATTACTTCATCACGTCTATCAGCATCAAAATCAATATCAATATCTGGCATTGTTACTCTCTCAGGATTTAAGAAACGCTCAAATATCAAATTATATTTAATAGGATCTAATGAAGTAATACCTAAAGAATATGCAACTAAAGAACCAACTGCAGAACCTCTTCCAGCTCCTACAAATATTCTATTCTTCTTAGCATATCTAACATAATCAAATACTATTAAGAAATAATCTACAAATCCCATATCAGTTATAACTTTTAATTCATAATCTAATCTATCTTGATATTCTTTTGTAACATTATCATTTAATCTTTTCTTTAAACCTTTATTAGCTAGAGTAATTAAATACTCTTTTGAATCAGATATAGTTTCATCATAATGAGGAATATATCTTTTATTCTTAGGATATTTGTAGGAGCTGGAAGAGGTTCTGCAGTTGGTTCTTTAGTTGCATATTCTTTAGGTATTACTTCATTAGATCCTATTAAATATAATTTGATATTTGAGCGTTTCTTAAATCCTGAGAGAGTA
>JAIKYM010000043.1 GCA_024683115.1 Bacilli bacterium | reverse complement strand
TTTGTTGTATATATATATTAGAGGATAAAATATATATATCAATAAAATGACAAGTTTATTTACTTTCTATTTTATTTTATATATATTTAAAATAGGAGAAGGTAGTGATAGACTTGAAGGTTTTGTTTGGTATAGTTTTGTATTTGGTTTGTGCATTTATTTATAGTGCACTTGTAGTTGCACATAGATGTGATGAAGAAGAGTATAGGGATAACCAATAGTTATCTCTTTTTTTGACCATGTTTTATTGCATGTTATAATATGCACCAAAAGAAGGGGTTAAAATGAAATTATTAAATAATTACTATGATCAAATTAAAGATATTAAACCACTTAAGTTATCTGATGCTAAGAAATTATATGTGCAAGCATTAAATGAACAAGATGAAACTAAAAGAAAAGAATTATTTGATGAATTAATTCTTGGTACATTAAATGAATTATATAAATATATTGAAAACAAAGGATTATATTTATTATCTAATTCAAATGATATAGATGATATTGTAAGTAAATATACTGAGAGATGGATTACTGCTATACATTCAGGTGTATTGACTAATGTTCATGCTTACTCACTTGCATTAGCTATGGCTATTCAAAGTGAACCAATTTATAAAATTCCAAAAACAGAGTTTAATCAAACTCAAGCTTTACTAATGGGTTATGCTGATGTGTTTGCAGGTAATAGAACTTACAACGATCTTGTATATGATATAATTGATAAACATTATACTGATTATGAGGATAATGAAGAAATAGAAAGTATTTTAAAACAAGTTTATTTTGAATTAGCTAATAAGTTACGTGATGAATATAAAGAAGTAGCTGGAAGTGACTATGATATAGATTCATTTGCTGAATATATAAAAAATAAAATAGCTAAAATGGGTAAATATTCAACTATGTTATTAGAGTTAGGCAGACCTCAAAAATATTCTGATGAAACATTTGAAAAATTTGATATAAAGAGTGATTCTGAAAAAGGTTTAGATTTTATTGTAGATATGGATACAGTAAATGATTATCTAGAATTATTGAATTATATGTGTGAAAAATTAAATGATGGACAAACTGAGGTATTTCGTTTTAAATATGGAAAAAATATAGAAGAACTTTTAAAACGTCTAGATCCAAATTATAAGAATAAGAGTTTAAGAAAATATAGTGAAGAAAAAGGCATGAAATATTCAACAGTTAGTCTACAATTTAATATAGCTAAAATGAAAGCTTGTAGATATTTATTAAAAAAGATTTGTTATGGTATAGATTTAAGAAAACCATCTGATGAACCTGAAACACCAGCTTTCTTTGATAGTTGTGAATATGATAATTTGTGGAGAAGAATAAGAGGTTATTAAAATAAGGAACAATTAAATATTGTTCCTCATTTTTTTATTAAATGTTATAATTGGTATAGGAGGATAACTTATGAAACAATATGATTATGTTATAGTTGGATCAGGATTATTTGGTGCAACATTTGCAAACCTTGCAAAGAAAGATGGAAAGAAAGTATTAGTTATTGAAAGAAGAGATCATATAGCTGGTAATATTTATACTGAAAATATCGAAGGTATAAATGTACATAAATATGGTGCACATATATTTCATACAGACTACAAGGATGTATGGGATTATGTTAATTCATTTGTAGAATTTAATAGATATACTAATAGTCCTGTAGCTAGATATAAAAACGAAATATATAATATGCCATTTAATATGAATACATTTAGTAAAATCTGGGATGATGTAGTTACACCTGAAGATGCTTTAAGACATATAGAAGAAGAGAAGAAAGAAATAACTTCAGAACCTAAGAACTTAGAGGAACAAGCTATATCTTTAGTTGGTAGAACTATATATGAGAAATTAATAAAAGGTTATACAGAGAAGCAATGGAATAGACCATGTAGTGAATTACCATCTTTCATTATTAAGAGATTACCAGTTAGATTAATATATGATAATAACTACTTTAATGATAAATACCAAGGTATACCAATAGGTGGATATACTAAACTAGTAGAAGGTATGTTAGATGGTATAGAAGTTAAGTTAAATACAAACTTCTTTGATGATGTAGATTATTATAAATCTATAGCAGATAAGATAGTTTATACAGGACCTATTGATGAATACTTTAATTATTCATTAGGAGCTCTTGAATGGAGAAGTTTAAAGTTTGAAGAGAAGATATTAGATCAAGCTAATTATCAAGGTAATGCAGTAGTTAATTATACAGATGTAGAACCTGCATATACTAGAGTAATAGAACATAAACATTTTGAATTTGATTCAACAAGTCCTAAGACAGTAGTAACATTTGAATATCCTGCAGATTATGAAAAGGGTATGGAAAAATACTACACAATCAATGATGATAAAAATAATGCACTTGCAGATCAATATAGAGAGTTAGCTAAAAAAGAAGAAAATGTTATCTTTGGTGGAAGATTAGCTGAATATAAATATTATGATATGGATGATGTAATTAAGAGTGCATTTGATACTTATAATAAATAAAAGAATAAAGTATAAACTTTATTCTTTTTTATTTCTCAATAGTCCATTTAGAATCTTTATATACTAATATGATTTCTTTTTGATATGGACAATTAGCATTAACTACTATTTTATTTTCACTAGGTTGAACACTTTGAACAGTACAATTAGCAGAGTATTGTTCTTTTATTGTTTCATTAGCTACTTGTTTAGCTGATTCATCATTTAGTATTACATCAAATTGATTTGATACATCTTCATAGTTAGCTTTCTTCTTATGATCTATATATAGATAAATAGCTATACCAGCAAATACTAATACTATAAATATAATTATTATTAATCTCTTTTTCATATTATCACCTGATTAAATTATAAATGTTTTTTTATATATTTTAAATAAATGTAATTGTTTTGTCGAGATTTAAGGTACCTTTGTTGTATATAAGTATTAGAACGTATTATTAGATGTTATCTCGTGTGAACGGAAACGAGGTGATTACATGGGGAAATATGAATTAAAACTATTAATTCTTATATTACTAGTAATTATTATTTTATTAATCCTAAACTAATGGGGAGGTAAAACAAAAAGCATCTAACATAAGTTAGATGCTACCCACAAAAACGAGATAGCATCACTTATAAATAATGCGTTCTCTAATTAAAGTATAACTTAATTATTAATAATAATTCAATAAATTTTATAAAATAATTCGAGATTTGATATATCAGTGTTGTATATATATAGTAGAGGGTATGAACGGAACCCTCTAGAACGTGTTATTAGATGTTATCTCGTATAAATGAAAACGAGGTGATTACATGGGTAAATATAAATTAAGACTATTAGTTCTTATATTACTAGTAATTATTATTTTATTAATCCTAAATTAATGGGGAGGTAAAACAAAAAGCATCTAACATAAGTTAGATGCTACCAAAAAAACTAACGAGATAGCATCACTTATAAATAATGCGTTCTCTAAATAGAGTATAACTCAATTATTAATAATAATTCAATAAATTTTATAAAATAATTCGAGATTTGATATATCAATGTTGTATATAAGTATTAGGAGGTGATAAAAATGAACTTTAATAAAAAGTATTTTATTTATCTAGGAATTATAGTTATTTTAATAACTGGTATCATTTGGTCTAGTATTATTAATAATAATTCTAATGAAGTTATAAATGATAATATTGCTTTATTAGATGAAGATATTATTGTTAATAATACCAATGATGATTATTTTTATGTAGATGTTAAAGGTGAAGTTAAGAATCCAGGTGTTTATAAAGTTATAGAAGGTATGATAGTAAATGACGTTATTAATCTTGCAGGTGGATTAACTAAAAATGCTTATACTAAAAGTATTAATCTAGCTTCTAAAGTAACTGAAGGTTCAGTTATATATGTATATAGTAAAAAAGATATGACTACTACATCAAGTAAAACTACTACCACTAATAAATATAACTACGTAGAACCTAATACAAATGAAGTAGTTAATAATAATTCAGGACTAGTAAATATTAATACTGCATCTAAAGAAGAATTATTAACTATAACAGGTATAGGAGAATCTAAAGCTGATCAAATAATAGAATATCGTAAGAGTAATCCTTTTAAGTCTATTGAGGATATCATGAATGTATCAGGTATA
>JAIKYM010000041.1 GCA_024683115.1 Bacilli bacterium | reverse complement strand
CATTTTCTTAATTGATTCATTAACATATACATCAACCATATGAGTTAATCCATTATTGGAAATATATATCTTCATAACTACACTCTCCTATTTTAATAGAATTCTAAATCATTGTCATCTGATTCACAAATTTTTTCATTTTTATTAATCTTATCATCTAGATTTGTAGCAAATTCCTTTAATTCTTTAGCTATATCTTTTATACCTTCACCATATTCATCATATTGTTTCTTCTCTTTTAAGGCAAGTTGATAATAAGCATTAGCACCTTTACCACTCCAAATAGCTTGTTCATATGACATGAATTCTAATTTTTTATAAAAATCATATATATCTTGTTCAAAAGTAGAAGCATAATTAATTATTTCATCTGCATCGGATATTAATTTATCTGTATCACAAGTAAAATCTTTAAACATACAATTACCTCCTTTTTAAACTAACATGAATAGTAAGACGACGTATAACTATAATCCGTGTAAGAACTAGCTTGAGCAGCAGCCTCTGCCTCTGCTTGAGCAGCAGCTTCTGCAGCTAATCTAGCTTCTTCCTCAGCGACAAGTCGTGCAGCCTCTTCAGCAGCAGCAGCTTCTGCAGCTTCGATTGCAGCTATACAATCATTATTAGATGATATTCTTGCATCAATTGCAGGAATAACAGTATTTTTTATATAATTAATTTCACTATCAATATTACCATTTAATTCAATAATCTTTTTAATAGCCACTGGATCATCATTTAAAGTATAATTATCTCTTATTTGTCTAACTAATGTATCATAGTCATCATTAGAATAATCTAATTGAGCAGCAACATTAGATAAACTAGATTTTAAAGTAGATAATGTATTATTCTCTTCTCTATAGTAAGATATAGTTTCCATATTATATCACCACTTTAATTATAACTTAAATGCAATAGATATTATATAAAATAGACTTATATTTACATAAAAAAAGAATGGAAACCCATTCTTTTCTGACTAATAAAGTTTATCGACTAATAGATTAATTCAATGTACTAGTTGTGTTACCTGCACCAGATGCTTGCGAAGCAGTACCAGCTGATGTAGTAGTTGCAGATTGTCCATAACTATTTAAATTTTTAAATGCTGTAGTATCTAATTCAAGATTTAAATTTTCAGCTTCAGCTCTTGCTTGTCCAGCAGCATCATATGTATCACTAGTAGTTTGAGATACATTTTGAGCAGCAGCTACTTCAGCATTAACAGCTAATTGTAAACCTTCTCTTGCAGTATCAGCCCATTTTCTCATACTTAATACATATCCAGATAATAATGCTTTAACTGAATCAATATAATTTCTTAATTGAGTACCAGTAGCACCAACCATAGCATCATTAAAATATGCTTCTTTTGTTCCAAAATCAGCTAAAGTACCTGATTGCATATCACCATCAACACCAGCAACTGGTTTAACGATAAATCTATCAATATCATTCTTTAATAAATTGGCAGCATTAAATGTCATGTTGAAATCATGATAATCTTTTCCACCAAAGAAATTATTCCAAAAATTCATATTTCTACACTCCTATCCTATAATTTATTAAAGTAATTAGCTACACTAGTATCGCCTTCGCTTGACTTTGTAGCAGCTGCTTCAATTGTACTATTTACATTATTTTCTAATTCTTCTAATTTTTTTCTCAATAAGTAGTATTGATCCCATACATAATCCTTAAATGCTTGAGCACCTTCACCTTGCCAATATGTATCAAGTGAATCAAGTAGGTTTTGAGTACCATCTTTAATTTCTTGTACTGATTGACCAATTAAATTTGATTTGATTTCAACCATAAGTTTTTCTACACCAGCTGAGTTTACTTTAATATCAGGTGCAGTTTCTGAACCATTACTAAATCTAGGATCACCATACATAGCATTAGTTTGAGCATTTGTATTTCCTACGAATCCAGTATAATTATTGTCCATACATTCATCCTTCTTTCTATTGTCTATGACAATTTTAATATATAATAAAAAAAACAAGATGTAAATTAAATTACACCTTGTTTACATTTTTACTGTTAATACATAACTAATTGAGAACCATTTTTAATAGTTGTGTTCCTTACATAGAAACCTTTATCATACACTTCACCAGTTCTACGATTAACTAATGTTAGGTCTTCTTTAATTGGATACAATCCATATGATATTTCATTAACGGCTTTATTTAGAATTTTTACAACATCATCAACATGTTTATTGACCGGAATGTAGAATTCATAATGTTCATTTATTTCTGGTATATATAATACTATTAAACACTTATAATCCATCTTATCACTCCTCGTCTAAAACAGTCTTGATTAATACAGGATTACTTTCATCGACAATGTAGGCAAAGCCTGTATAATTAAGTTTTCTTTCTTCCATTGGTGTATCTTTAACATTGAATAGATTTTGATTTTCAATGCCCTTACCAATCCACATACCATAACTATTATTAATGCTAGCAAACCAAGGTTCAACTTTAAGCGTCTTTATACGTTGATATGTATCAACTAAGATAGTAACAGTCTTTTTAGCTGTTCCTAAATTCTTCATGTATTCAGGAACTAATCCTCTACCATATTCAGATAACTTAGTCTTTAACAAACCAGCACCAATTATAATATTAATAGCTTGTGTATCATTATCAGTTCTCTTAGCTAAATCATCTTTTAAAGCCAAGATAACAGCATCAAACTTATCATTAAAGAACCTTACATTTGGATTAGTTATTTCATAAATGCCTGAAAAATCAACAATTCTAACAACTGTATTTGGGACTCTAGATAATATGTTAACCATACCATATAAAGATTGAATAGATGCCTTAATATCGTCAGTAGATACTAAGAATATCTTTTCTCTAATAAAGTTAAACATTTGTAATCCTTTATCATAGAAGTTATAACCAATAGGTACTTCTTCGACAGTAGTAACATATTGAGCGAGATCCTTACTTGACACAGTATCAGGTATTGTAGGTAATGATTTAGCTCTAGTTTGATAGAAATTGGCAAAGTTTGTTGCATTCTTTCTAACAAGTTTATTAATCTCTTCAGCTTTAGTTAAGTAAGCTGTTTGAAATTCACAATAATAATCTTCAGCTAAAGGGAATAATCCTCTACCAAAGTTTTTATGTGGAACTAAACCTTTACGAGCACCTAATAAGTCACGGTATTGGAAATCGTCAGCTAAACTTAAAGCTATCTTATTATCAAATAATTGTGCTCTCTTACCCTTAACATAGTTAACAGAAGTAACACTTAACATAAATGATATACCACATTTATTACAATCTCTAAATATACTATCTAAAGAATCCGCCATTCTTCCCATATTTTCACTAAATATATCAAAACTATTGATAACAACTAACCAACGAGGTAATTGTTCACCACTCTCTTTAACATAAGTAGTATAGTTACCATTATAATCAGCAAACAATTCTTTTCTTCTTGCTAATTCATCTATAACCATTTGAAGAACACCAGCTACTCTTGTAGGAGAATCTTGTAAACATAATTCACCAACATGAGGATACTTAGCAAACATTCTTAATGTTTCAGCACCAAAATCTATTACATACATATTTACTTCATCTGGTGAATGCTCAGTTATTAAATTCCATAAAATTGTGGAAATAAGATTTTCTTTACCTGATCCAGATTCACCATAGATAACTGTATTCTCTGATAAATCTAATACAGCTAAATCTTGTTTTTGTCTTATTGGATCATCATATTCACCAATAGGAGTATGTAGATCACATTTTTCATATTTCCAATTATACTTCTTCTTAACATCATCTAATAAGATTTCTTCTTCAATATTTGGTAACCATAGAGGTTTAGATAATATTTGAGTTTCTTTAGAGATATTTGAAATATATGAAACTATATTAAATAATTCTTCACCATGATCTTCTTTAGATAAGTCATTTTCAACTGCTTCAGTATAACTATTAATAGTATTACCTAAATTATCAATGTATTGAATACTATCATCAATGTCCTTTTTAACAATATCAGAAGGATGATATTTAGCACCAGCCCATGCAGATTGTCCTAATGCATAATACTCATTAAATCCAACTTGTAAATAGAACGCACCAGTGGTCTTTAGCATTGCAGCATCTGGTGTTTTAATCATTGCATTAGAATCGCCTTTATCTTGAACTCTTAAACATACATGGAATCTTGAGTTAGACCATATTTGTTCATTAACTACACCATTTGGCTTTTGAGTTGCAAGTATTAAATGTACTCCAAGCGAACGACCAATACGAGCAGTAGATACAAGTTGATCTAAGAATTCAGGTTGTTGAGATTTTAATTCAGCAAACTCATCTGATATTAAGAATAAATGTGAAACTGGTTTATCTACTAAACCTTTTCTATATAATTGTTGATATTTCTTAATATCCATAGATGATTCATGAAGTTTTTCACGTGCTTCATTAAATGTAGTTTGTCTAGATTTTAACTCAGCTTCAATAGAAGTTAATGCTCTATTAATAGCTGACTTATCTAGGTTTGTTATTGTTCCAGCTAAATGTGGCAACTTAATTCCGGCTTCTTTATTCTCAAATGATAAAGCAAGTCCACCACCTTTGTAATCGATAAGTACAAATTGTACTTCGTCTGGATGGAAGTTAACAGCTAAAGATAAGATATAAGTTATTAGCCACTCTGATTTACCTGAACCAGTAGTACCAGCAACTAAGCCATGTGGTCCAAAACCTTTTTCATGAGCATCCATTTTGAATAACTCACCATCTTGATCAATACCAACAGGTACAGATAAGGATAAAGCAGGATTATTCTTTTTCCATCTTTCAAGTGAATTTAATTGTTCTACCTTACCTACATTATACATAGTAAGGAATGATATTGATGAAGGTAACTCATATTTAACCTTACCTCCAAGAATTGGAATATTAGCTAATCTAATAGCACATCCATACATATCAATATCTTTATTAAGTTCAGCTTTAAATTGTTTTTGGTTATCTTCTCTAATATCACTTTGGAATAATCCAGATATATTAGGTTCTACATCAATGAATGTTTTACATTCACTTGGTAAGTTAGATAACTTATCATTTCTAATAAGTATTGAAAAACCAAAGTTTTGTTTATACTTTAATATTTCCTTAATTATAGATACATTTCTTGCCATCTCTAAATCATCAATAAAGATTAAGAAATATGTATCATATTGTTGATATGTAGTTTTAGTTGTATCTCCATCATCAACCATCTTATTTAATGAGTCATCTTCAGCACTTGCAAGTCTTGTCTTAAATATTGTTTCAAGACGAGCAGCAATACTATTCATATCTCCAGCATTTGTTGAAAAATATCTTTGTGTTTTTTGATTATCCCAACAATGTGGTAATACTTTTAAATACTCCCATAAGAACTCATTTTTTTCATTAGTTATAACAAATATCTTTAAATCTCTAAATGAATGGAATGTAGTTAATTGTAAGAATACAGAATCCATAAAATATTTAGTTAATACATTATTTCCAACTACAGCCATTATTTGATGTTCTAGTAAAGAAACATCCATTGGTGCTTCTTCAATAATTTTAGAACGATTAACTAATTCTTGATATCTCTTCTTTAAATCATTTTCATCATCTATATCAAACTCAGGTTGCCCATCTATAGTAATTTTACTAGAGACAGTACCCGTACCAATTCTAAAGTTCAAGAAGTCTTCATCAGATACACTTCTTTCCCATAGATTTCTTTTACGGTTATATATAATTGATTGGCATTCAGTAAGAGGTAATGCATTTTCAACTAATACTTGTTTTTCAAATGATAGTCTTTCATTAACTTCATTTTCTTTACCTTCAAGATATAAAGTATATTTTTTCCTTCTTAAAGCTTCTTCTCTTCTTTTTAACCTTTTAGTATATAGTTTAGTTAGAGTTGGCCATAGAAACAAAGACATTAAAGTAACAGTAAACGTTAACAAAATTGGAACTAATTTAATAAAAGTAATTTGTCCCGAAACATAAGAATTAGTTTGTTGAACAAGCGAGAAAACTGTTATAGTTTGTGATGCTATCATAGGTCCCATAGTTAATAGAAATGGCATCTTAGCTTGTTCTTGAGCCATAGCTGGTGGTGATTGAATACTTAAACTATAATCATCTCTTACACTCTTAAATCTAGGAGCTTTATTAAAGTAATCTGATTTTTCATAAAAAGGCTTATCTTCTGCAATACCTTTTTGATATGTTACAGCAACTTGAACATATTGATAGTTTTCAAATGCCTCACTTGAAACATATACTTGTCCATTTGGATTATTAATAATAAACATATCATTAATAACAATTACTAATAATCCACCTACAAATAATATATCCCCATGGAACATATTTCTCTTTTTAAAAGCTCTATCATTTATATATGCTTCACTGCCATTGTTTTCAATAGTCCAGTGATTACCATTTTTGGTTAATACAATCTTTTGATTTTTAAAGGCATTGTTACTATATGAAATATCACAACCAGATGTTCCAATCGTGATACTTTGCTTTTTGGCTATATATCTTTTATTTGTTTCATCTAAAGTTGGTGTTACGATAAATGAATATATTTCACCTGTTACTAATATCTTAATAGTATATAAAACATAAGGTTTTAATTGAACATCTTGAGCTGGAGTTCCATTTTCTTGAAATTCTACATATGAATTTGCTTTTAATACCCAATTATTATTTTCACCTTCAATATTAGCAAGCATCTTGGCGTTGTCATCCATGATAGAATAAACACCATATACTTTTTCAGGTAATATAATTTTTCTGATTTTATCGCTTTTTAAAATATTTACTATCATATTTCAACACCCTTATATTCTATCTCATTATATCATTTATATATACAACTTTAAAGTGTAAAAATCATAATAATATATTCTTTTTATATATAATAGTTGATACAATAAAAATGGTGATACGTGTATGGATAACAATTATTATTTTAAAAAAGTTGATACATTTAGATACAATAATAAAAAATTTTGCAAATTTATAAATGCAAATGGTAAATTAGCATTTTTAGTTATCGATAAAAGCGGTAAATATTATTATCCAACTATCGAAGATCTAGCAGGAATAATAAAAGAATATGAACTAGATTTAAATGTATTATGTGCAATGGACAATAATGACGATAATAAACTATTACACTTTATTCCTAAGGTATGGGTAAAAGGTATAGCTCAAGTTATTACTATGTCACTTTTATTAAGTGCATGTGGACCATCAAATAATATTAATAATACATATAATAATTCTTCAAATGATTATTCATATGTTCAAGAAAGTAGTTATGCAGATACTAATACTTACATTACTCCTACAGTAGAACCTACTCAAAGACCAACATCACATTTTAATGATTTAAATCTAAGCTTTGATCAATCATATATAACATCAGACAATAATACATATAATTTTGATAATTATTCAAACTATACTTACAATGAAAATGTTGTAACTGATGTTCAAACATATAATGTGATATACGATAGAATAAGACAGTTACCAGATGCAGATGATAGCAATTATTATAAATGGACAGATGATTATTATTTATCATTTGATAGAAAATCTGTAAGAACTCTTGATAGCCGAAATTATTCAATAATATTTGGATATGACATGCCATCTAGAAATGTCTTATATAATACAATCGATATGAATAGTAAGATTCCTTCTTATTACAAACAATTATTAAAAAATTGGGTGGATAGATGGTTAACTAATTATCCTGGTTCTGATCTTACAGTACTAAATGAAAATCTAAAAACAGTTGAAGTTAGAGAATTAAACTCATCACAATTAGCACTAGAATCAATATCCGCAAGTGCTCTTGCGAGTTATATGAGAAATGAAAATACAATAAATGTTAATTTAGAAGCAGAAAAAGACGAGAGATTTGAGGAAATTTTTTATCATGAAATAACACACGCAGCTTCAAATTTCATATTAAGAGATTCAAGTGGAGATTTTGTTGCTAAGAACTTTGTACCCAATAACATGAGAGCATTATATACAGAAGAAGCCTTAGATACTTTATTCACTGCATATGAAAACCCAGCAAGATTATATCCATTATTTGTTAATTACTATCGTATGATTACAAATGATATAAATTACACTGGACAAGACTATTTAAATCACTCAGCAAGAGAATTGGCTGCCAAAATAGATTATACATATGGAGATATTTGTAGTGGTGATAACTTCTTAAAGTTAATTGAAAACACTGGCACATATGTATATGGTGCTAAAACAACAGCTTATGTTGATGATATATACTTATTAAATACTGTAATTATTAAAATGTATATTAAATCACATGGTGAAACAAGTTTTGAAGAAATCTATGAAATGATTAATAAAGATATTACTGATAGAAATAAATATGATCCTATTATAGGAGAACAAGTGTTAAGAACATCTTATGAACAAGCAATTCAAGAATTAGGTCAAGCAAAATAGTCTAATAAATGTCATTAGACTATTTTTTTATTGAATAATAGGTTGTATTTATTATAATTAAATTAGGAGAATAATATATGGGAAACGATACATTCAATGAAAATGCAAATAAAATTGTTGAGTATTTTGCATCAGATAGTTTTAAACAATTAATACATATATCAAAAACTATATTTATAGTTTATTTTGTCATACTATATATTTGCTTTAGTGTTGCTGCATATTTTATCTTCAAAAAGGAAGATAAAAAACCATATTTAGCATTCATACCTTTTTATAACATGTATGTATTATTTGGTTTAATAAAAATACCTGGTTATTTAGCGT
>JAIKYM010000127.1 GCA_024683115.1 Bacilli bacterium | reverse complement strand
TGTAATAATCAGCATTTGATTCACATATATAAGTATCGCAGTTAACTGATCCATATGGAGGAGTTATTTCAACTTCTACAGTTTTAGTTTTATTACTAGATGTATGTTTAATTAACTTCTTAAATACATTTTCTTCAGCATAGAAAGTTCTATTCTTTCCATATATAGTTAAATAGAATGTAGAATCATAGTATTCAATTCTATAATTACTTGTAGCTTTTACATATTTACCATCTTGATAAATAAAACTATATTTAACTAATTCACTAGTTCTATCATTAGCAGTATTAGAACTTAATACTTGTGTATTATATATAATATGTTCATTTTTAACATGTGGTTTATGAACAATTGGTTCTCTTACATCAGATGCTACATAGTAAACTTCGTCTGTACCAGTACTTGGTCTAGTTAAAGCAGCTAAAGCAATTATAAATACAAATAATACTACACAAGCAAGAACTACTAAAGCAACTGTTTTCTTCATATTATTAGTTACTTCTTTATTTTCTGAATCATCTTCTACGTAATCTAATTCAGCATACTTATCAGTATCCTTACTCTTCTTATTATATTCACCGTTTAAAATTTCTCTTTTAGATACATTTAATATTTTAGCAAGCTTTTCAATAATAATATTATCTTCTGGGAATTTAATACCAGTTTCCCATACAGTAACATCACTTGGTTCAACTCCAATAAGTTCAGCTAAATCACGTTCAGTGTATAAAGCATTCTCTCTTAAAGTCTTAAGAAAAGCTCCTCTTTTTATATTTTCTTTATCCATAATCAACCATCCCTATCAATTATATTGATAATATCCCTTCAGTTGTAGCTATATTATACAATAATATGTGTAAATAAGCAAATTAGAACAGCACAACAAAGGATATTTTAAACCTATATTTTTTGACTATATTTATTATTTTTTTGATATAATAACTTCTAGGTGATGAAAACAATGCTAGAAGTAGTAAAAAGCAGAATGCTTTACAGCGAAAAAAACTTATCTCAATATGCATGTAGAGATGAACAAGCTATCAGATTACATGGTAATCTAACTGAAGACTATAGACCTAACTTCTTTAGAGATGTAGATAGAATAATGTATTCTCTATCATATAATAGATATTCTGATAAAACTCAAGTATTTTCAGGAGAATTAAATGATCATATAACTAAAAGAAACTTACATGTTCAATTAGTATCTAGAACAGCAAGATCTATAGGAAGAGCTTTAGGATTAAATGAAGATTTAATAGAGGCTATGGCACTTGGACACGATATAGGTCATGTTCCATTTGGACATTTAGGAGAATCATATTTAAATGAATTATCACTAAAGTATGATAATACATATTTCATGCACAATGTTGAATCTGTAAGAAGATTAAATGTATCTGAAAATTTTGGTAAAGGAAGAAATCTAACTGTTCAAGTATTAGATGGTATTCTATGCCACAATGGTGAAATAGTAGAAAATATATATAAACCAGTTACTAAAACAAAAGATGACTTCATAAGAGATTATGAACAATGCTATGTAGATCCTAATCATTCAAAAGAATTAAAACCTATGACTCTTGAAGGATGTGTCGTAAGAATATCAGATGTAATTGCATATCTAGGCAAAGATATAGAAGATGCTATTGAATTAAAAAGATTAGATATATCTCAAATACCTGAATCTATTAGAGAAATACTTGGAAGTTCAAATAGTAGTATAGTTGAAACAATTGTTAAAGATATAATTATTAATTCAATTGATAAACCATATATATCAATGTCTAAGAAAATCTTTGATGCAATTCAAGACTTAAAAGACTTTAATTACAAATACATATACGGACCTGCCATGAATGCAGAACAAAGAGAAGATATAAAGAGAATGTTCAATTTATTATTCGAAACATATCTAGAAGATATAAGAACAAATAATCAAGAATCATATATCTATCAAGACTTCATTAATAACATGACAGATGAATATAATCAAACAACTAGAGATTCTAGAAAAGTAATTGATTATATTGCTGGTATGACAGATGAATACATGAAAAGACAAGATAGTATTATTAGATCAAGAAAAAGACAATAAAAAAACTGTAAGTTAACCTTACAGTTTTTATTTACTTTATTTTAATTACTCAGCTGGAGTTTCAGTTACAACTGGTGCTTCAGCAACTGGAGCAACAGGTGCAGCTTCTACTGGTGCAGCAGGGGCAACAGGTGCTACTGGAGCAGCTTCAACTGGAGCAGCAGGAGCAACAGGAGCAACTGGAGCAACAGGTGCTACAGGTTGAACTGGTTGTACAGGTGCAGCAGGTTGAACTGGAGCAGCTTGTACAGGAGCTTGTTGTGGTTGAGCCATAACTGTTCCCATAATATTACCAGCTTGTTGTTGAGCCATTCCGAATCCCATGAATCCCATCATAGCTCCGCCTTCGTTAGATGCGGCATTTCTCATTGCAGCACCAACATCTGCAGCCATAGTACCTTGAAGATTTGAAGAGTAAACTTGACCCATTCTTTCAGTTTCAGAAATCTTAGCGTCTTGTTCAGTAATAATCTTTCTACTTTCTTCAGTTGGTGCAGTATTAACTACTACATTTTCAACAACTAAACCGTAGTTAGCTCCCCAAGTGTTTCCTAATAATTCGTTCATCTTCATTGTTATTTGGTTATAGAAACCAGGTAATTGAACGAATGAAATATCATTTTGAGTTAAAGTTTGAGCAATTGCTTGTCCAATATTTTGAGCAAATTGTTGTTTTAACATAGAAGTATTTCCTTCTGATGTGAAGATATCATTTAATTTTAATGTATCTCTTGGATTTGCACCAACAACGTTAGCAATTAAGATAGCAGGGTCTGCTACTCTAACTTCATATTGTCCGTTATAAGTAATGTTAATAGATTTATAGATTTTATCATAGATTAATAATGGTTGTTGAGAACCATAAGTTAATCCAGGTATCTTCTTAATATTAACATAATAAACTCTTTGATCTTTAGCGGCTTGTCCACCATAAGTGATACGGCTTCCGATAGTCTTGATTGAGTTAATAATTCCAGTTCCTAATCCACCACAGAAAATTGATGGTTCAGAAGAAGAATCAAATGTAAATGTACCAGGTTCAGCAGTGAATTCAACAATTTTACCATTGTCTACAATCATCATTGCCATTCCTTCAGGTACAGCTATACCAGAACCATTAGAGATAACTCCTTCAGTCCATGTTGTGTTAGCATCACCATGTTTTACTGTTCCTCTTTGAATAATTACATCATTTGATACAGTAGGACATGTGATAAATTCTTTAAATTGATCGCCTACTACTTGTTCGATTGAACCAAGTGCTGCTTTGATTAATCCCATATTCTTGTCTCCTCCTAATTTTGATATTTGATTATCATCATAATTAAATTATATCACATTATAAATAGATAATATCAATATTTTTATTAAAATATGTAAAATAAAAAGAAGCAATTATTTTGCTTCTTCTTGTGCTCTTGTTTCACGAATAACTGTAATCTTAATTGTACCAGGATATTGCATTTCAGCTTCAATTCTATTTTTAATATCTCTAGCAATTTTCATACTCATTAAATCATCTACTTCGCCAGGTTTAACGATTACTCTAATTTCTCTACCAGCTTGCATTGCATATGATTTTTCAACACCATCGAATGAGTTACCAATTTCTTCTAGTTGTTCAAGTCTTTCAACATATTTATCCATAGTGTCATTTCTTGCGCCAGGACGTGCAGCTGATAATGTATCAGCTATTTGAACTAACACAGCAATTACACTCTTTTGTTCTTCATCACCATGGTGTGATGCAATTGAATTGATAACAACTGGATCTTCACCAAATTTCTTAGCTAAGTCTTTACCTATTTCAACATGTGAACCTTCAGTTTCAAAATCTATTGATTTACCAATATCGTGTAATAAACCGGCTCTCTTAGCTAAATTAACATTTTCATTTAATTCACCAGCAAGTAATCCACAAAGATTAGCTACTTCAATTGAATGTTGTAAACAGTTTTGACCATATGAAGTTCTGAAATTAAGTTTACCAATGTAGCTAACTAATTCAGGATCCATCTTAGATAATCCTAATTCATAGATAGCATTCTTACCTAATTCAGTAATCTTTTGATTAATATCCTTACATACTTTATCATATATTTCTTCAATTCTCGTTGGATGTATTCTTCCATCCTTGATTAAAGTTTCAATAGTTTCTTTTGCTATTTCTCTTCTATATGGATCAAATGAAGAAATAGTAATAGCTTCTGGTGTATCATCAATAATTAAATCAACACCTGTTACAGCTTCAATAGTTCTAATATTTCTTCCTTCTCTACCAATTAATCTACCCTTCATTTCATCATTAGGTAAACTAATTGTTGATGTAGTTTGTAAGTTAGCTACATCATTTGAATATTTTTGCATTGATGAAACTAGTAAATCTTTAGCTTGATTATCAACTTCAAGCTTAGCTGATGCCATTTCATCCTTAATGTATTCAGCTATTTCAACTTCCATTTCAGTTTCAACACGTTTCATGATTTCATCATGAGCTTTTTCTTTAGAGAACTTAGCAATACCTTCTAATTTCTCTAATTCTTCTTTAATTAAAGCATCCATTTTATTATCTTTTTCTTGTACTTGTTTTTGTAAAGCAGTTAGATTAGCTTCTTTTTGATCTAATGAAGCATCTCTATTTTGTAATAATTCTTCTCTATTATCTAAAGATTTTTCTCTCTTTAAAAGTCTTTCTTCAGCTTCTTCAGCTGCTTGTTTTCTTTCTTTAACTTCTTTATCTGCTTCTTGTTTTAATCTAAAAGTTTCTTGTTTTAGATCTGCTAACGCATCCCTTTTATTTCTATCTGCTTCTTTCTTAGCAGCACTTATTATTTTTTCTGCTTTTTTACCAGCACCAAATCCTGTTAAAATAACTACAACTATGGCACCGATTATTCCTACTACAAGGCCAACGATAAGAGTAATAAATGGAACATATCCTTCTACCATTTAAAATTCCTCTTTCCTTTAAAAATATAGATTAATATCTATAAACTTATTATATGTTAAAAGAATTTTTTTTACAATATAAAAAGTAGATAACTTAATATCTACTTTTAAATCTTAAAGAATGATTTCTTACTTACACAATAGAATGCTATTCCACCTACTATTATAGGTATTAATAATAACATATAATTCTTTAATCCTGTATTTGGATTAGTTTCTTCTTCACCTTTTACTTCAGCTGAAGTTGGTTCGACTATAGTATTAGGATCTTCGTTAGTTACAACTAAAGTAGTTGTAGCTTCTCCATTTGCAAATAATACTTTGATTGTATATTCACCTTCATCAAGAGTTTGAAGATAACTATCTTCTAATTTTATATTAACATTATCTTCATCTTCTTCTGCAGTATATTGATTATCATCTAATTCATCATCAT
>JAIKYM010000123.1 GCA_024683115.1 Bacilli bacterium | reverse complement strand
ATTTCTTTATGTGCACCTGTTGGTGTTGCATATAAATAAGATATAAATAATACTATTAAAAATGCTAATATAATTATTACTAAAATTGATATTACAACTATTTTAAATGACTTAAATACTTGCATAGATGAAATACTACGGAAGATTATTAAACTTGATATTAATAAAGCTCCCATTAGTCTCATACCTAATACTACAACTACTGAACATAATACAGCCAATATAGCATTATAGATATTAGTTTTAATACCTATTGATTGAGCAAACCTTTCATCAAATGTAATTGCAAATATTTTATTGTAAGATATTACATATAATAGAACTACTATTATAGATAATACTATACTTATAATTAAATCTTTCTCATTGATAGACAAGATACTACCAAATAAATAATTATTAATATCTGTATTAACACCTTTAGTAACAGAAATTAAGAATGTACCTATGGCTAAGGCTGATGCACTCATTAATGCTACTGCTGAATCACCATGTATTTTAGAATAATCATTTAGTCTTAAGATTAAGAATGATACTACTATTACTATTGGTAATGCAAACTCTAATGGAGCAAAACCTAATATAGTAGCTACAGCAAATGCCCCAAATCCTACATGTGATAAACCATCACCAATCATAGAATTTTTTCTTAGTACAAGTGACACACCAACTAATGCTGCACATAAAGAAATTAATACACCAACTATAAATGCTCTAGTCATGAATGTATATGAAAACATTTCAATAATCTCGTTAATCATGGTGAATTCTCCTTACAAAGTCTGATGTCTTTCCGAAGAATACATCATCTTCTCTTAATGATAATATCTTATTACCAATTAGATTATCGTGATCTAAATCATGTGTAATCATGATAATAGTTATTTTATTTTCTTTATTCAATTTAATAATGGCATCATATAATTCTTTCTTAGAGACACTATCTAAGTTATTAGATGGTTCATCTAGTATTAATAGTTTAGATGTTGCACATAAGCTCCTAGCTAATAACACTTTTTGTCTTTGTCCGCCTGATAAGTCAGCAAAATGTTTATTTCTTAAATTGTATATACCTAATAACTTTAAGTTATCATCAGCGCTTTTCTTATCTATCTTATTATAGAATAATCTACCACGATTTAACGTACCAGATAAAACTATTTCATAAACAGTAGCAGGAAAGTTTTGATCTACTTTAGTTTCTTGAGGCATATAGCCTATTGTGTTTTGTTTTAATTTATTATATTTAACTTTACCTTTAATTGGTTTAATAAGGCCCAGTATACCTTTAATTAAAGTTGACTTACCTGCACCATTTGGACCAACTACACATACAAAGTCACCCTCATCTATAGATATGTTAATATCTTTAATTACTACTCTATTATCATAACCCAGGCTTAAGTTTTCTATGTCTAATATACTCATTAGTTTAACGCCTCTTTCAACACTTCTATATTATTATTCATGATATCTATATAAGTAATACCTTTGTCAAAGTCATCTTGTGTTATATTATGAGCTGTATTAAATTCTAATACTTTAGTATTTGTTTCTTTTGCTATAGTATTAGCTATATTACCTGTTGATAATTCAATCTTTAATACTACAGGTACTTTATCCTTTTTAACTTTATTAATTAAATAAGATATTGTCTTAGCATTAGCTTCAGTTTGTTCTGAACATCCAGGGAATGCTGCATAGTATTTTATATTATATTCATCTACAAAATATCTAAGCGGGAATCTATCACCAAATATTAATTCTTTTCTTTTAGCAGTTTTAACTACTTCTTTAATCTTAGAATCAATTGTCTCTAATTCTTTAATATAGTTACTAGCATTAGTATTAATTTTATCTTTATTAGAAGAATCTAGATTAATAACATCATCTTTAATCTTATTAATCATAGTTATCATATTGATAGGAGAAGTCCAAACATGTTCATCATATTCTTCTTCCTCTTCATTCTCTTCTTCTTCCGCTTCCATGCCTTCAACTATTTCTTCTTCTTTTAAATCTACTAAATCAACTAACTTAATTAATTTAGTACTAGATGCATCTATATCTTTTAATACATCATTAATCCATTCATCAGATTCTCCACCTACATATATAAACATTCCACTTTTTTGAATATTAATAATATCTTGGGGAGTTGGTTCAAAATCATGTATTTCTGCTCCTGGTTTCAATAACATTTTAACTTCTATATTTGTATCCTTAGTTAAAGCTCTAGCTATATCATAACAAGGAAAGTTAGTTACCATGATAGTATGTTTATTAGCTGTTTTAGGTTTTATATTACAACCAGTAACAAGAACAATTCCTAGTATTAGTACTAATAATATTTTAATCTTTTTCATATTTATTCTCCTTTGTAACATTTATCACATATACCGTTTATTATTATATGTTTAGATGTTGTTCT
>JAIKYM010000088.1 GCA_024683115.1 Bacilli bacterium | reverse complement strand
TACCATCTAAAAATAATATCTTGATAATCACGTTTGTTAAAGAAGTAAAAATCTTTATCAGAAACATCAAAAATCCATATAACCTTATACCCTAAATTATTATAAAAGTTGTTTCTATCATTAAATTCATCTTGTGAAATTGGACTATGTTGAAACTCTATTACAGTATTATTAATAAAAACATCTGCTCTATGAACTTTTCCACCATTTTTGAAGACTACTTCCTGCGTATCTATTGGAAATTGGTTTTGCCATTCATAATGCCATTCAGACATATCATAAGTCCATCCATCAAGCGTTGAACATTCAGATCCTTTTTTGTGAGCAAAATGTTTTATATTAATTTTCCCGTCTCTTATTTGTAATTCTGATCCACATATTGGGCAGAAATATTGTTCTTCCTTAACTGCATTACTAATATGAACTCTTTTGTTATCTTTTGTTTTCGAAACAAACATGATACCACCTCTGGTTAAGAAAATATTATATCATAATGAAATCATTAAAAAATAAAAAGTCGAAAAATATCGACTTTTATTCAGCTATTTCAAAATCTATATGATATTCTTCAGGTACCTCATTATCTAGAATAATATCATATAATAAGGTAGGATGTTTAGTTCCATTTTCCTCAGTAAATGAAGTTCTTTCATTAGTAAATGTACCTAATCCAAAATATGTATAAGGTAATGTTACGGTATCTTCGTTTTCCATTTTTCGGATAAATAAATGAACTTTTTTAGAATTTCTCAAATGATCTTTTTCCGACTCAGATACATCAGCTATACTTTCCCATTGGAATACCTTATCATCAATAAACTTATCTTTATAATTTAATCTACCTTCTTCACCTTTTTTAATACCAGCAAAGATATAGGCTATATCATCCTCATAATAAGTACCTTTTTGTAAGATGCCATTTTTTAACATGATTCTAGAGGCTTGTTCCTTATAATAGTTTCTATACAGTTTAAACATTCCATCATAATCGCCAAATTCTCTATTATATCTAACAATACCATAGTTTAATGTATCAATAATATAATCCTTTAAATCAGTATTACCTATGTTGAATAAATCGATTATATTATTTTCAACAATTCCTAATTTTACAAGATTATTATATGCATTTTCTAATGATTTATCTGTAATATGATTATTCTTTCCTTCAAGTCGTTTTAAATCAATTAATCCTTCATTTATAGCTTGTTCAATTATCAAATATTCATCCAGCCTAGCTATCGGTAATAAATCTTCAATACAATTAATGATTTTAATCTCATCTTCATCAAACATAGGAATAGTGTCTTCATCTATCTTCTTTAAAAAATTATAATAAGACATATTTTTAGATCCGCCAAATGATGATTTAATTATCCTTATTAAATCTGGTGCAACTTCTGAATTCAAAAAATCCATATGAGTCGGATATGAACCGTTATTGATATATGCTTTAAAAATATTATAATCTTTTTCTAAGAATACCCTAGAATTAAAATTCGTTTTATCAATATAATTAATAATTTCTTCTCTTGATAAATCATCTATATCAATTATTATATTAGGTATATCTAATGATTTGAAATTTGATCTTATCATTTCTTTCAAATATGCTTTTTCCATATAAGTAGTATTTCCTAATGTACCTAAAGCAGTAGCTATTTGTACTGATCTATCATAATTATTACCGATGAAGTCTAATACAGTAACATAATCCTTACCAGGATACTTTCTTAATCCTCTACCCAATTGTTGGATAAACACAGTTTGAGATTCCGTTGGTCTTAAGAATAAAACCATGTTAACTTGTGGAATATCAACACCTTCATTTAATATATCAACAGTACAAATAATCTCTAACGGATTATTATCATCTTGTAAATCCTTAAAAGCTTTAATTCTCACACCAGTATCATTAATACCAGTTAGAGATATTGTATGATAACCTTCTTCATATAATTCTTCAGCCATTAATTTACAATGTTGAATATTAGTACAGAATGCAATACATTTTAACTTCTCGTTTGGTTTACGTCTTTTTTCAATTTGAGATTTAATAAATTCAATGTTATCTTGTTCAGCTATTGCCTTAGCTATAACCATTTTATCTTTTGAACTATAATCAACTAATTGATCTCTAATACCATAATAATGAAATGGTACAACTAAATCATTATTAATTGCATCTCTTAATCTCAATTCGAATGGAACATTTTGATCAAATAAATCAAAAACATTTTTATTATCCATTCTCTCTGGAGTAGCTGTTAACCCCAAAATAAACTCTGGTTCAAAATATTCAAAAATCTTTTTACCTGTATCAGCAACTATATGATGAACTTCATCATAAATTATATAATCGAATTCATGTTTATCAAACGAGTCTAAATGTCTGGCTAACATATTACTAGTCGCAAATATAAAATCACATTCTTGATTAGATTCATTACCTGTAAAAAAACTATAGGTTCTTTCAGCTCCAAAGATTTTAATAAATGACTCTTTAGCATCCTTTAGTATAGATTCTCTATGAACTATATATAATAATCGTTTTGCTCCAAAATTTCGCGCATCAAAAGCAGCCAAATAAGTTTTACCTGATCCAGTTGCACTTATAATTAATGCTTTCTTAACACCAGTATCTCTATATCTTCTTAATTCTCTTAATGCTTTTCTTTGCATAGAATTCGGATTTATAGTTGAATCATTGGCATTAACATAATCCATATCCCATTTTTCGATTGCATAATCTAATTGTAATCTATATTTTTCTATTAACATTGTATCTAATGGTAAAGTTTTTTCCCACAATGATTCAAACTCATTCATAGCATTATCATACGAATTCAAATCATCTTTAGATATTAATGATACATTCCATTCAATATTATTCAATAATGCAAATCTAGTTATATTGGATGATCCTACGATTAACTCAACAGAATCATCATATTTAAACATATACCCCTTTGAATGATATCCACTTTCTCCAAAGCATTCATAATCTAAATGACATTCAAAATTATCGTATTCCTTTTGCCAATTATAGAATTGTTCTAAAGAACCTATATCAGTGAAATTTTGATATGTTGAAGTAATTATTTTTCCATTAACTCCACGATCTAAAGCTTCTTCAATATATCGTTCCAATAAAACTAATCCGGCCTTTTTTATAAAACTAACAGTAAAGCGAAAAGAATCACATGTTTTAAGATTTTCTTTAATTCTATTTAAAAAAGCTTCATTTTCATTTGATAAAAAAGTGTCTTTCATTTATATATTCTCCTTAACATACTCAGCTAATACAATATCGGCTTTTGCTAGATCGTTATTTAATAACTCTCCTTTATCAACAAACTTATATTCTGAATGATCATGTAAATGAAATTCTCCAGATAAATACTGACATTCATATAATCTTAAATCAATAGTTTTTGATGGATATTCACAAACATTATTTGTTAAGAATCTAATAGCTTTTATATCCATTTCAAATTCTTCTTCGATTTCTCTTTCAATTGCATGTTCTTCTGTCTCATCTGTTTCTACTTTACCACCTGGAAATTCCCATTTTCCCAACACATCTTCTGAGCCTGTTGATCTTTTTGCAATTAAATATTTGCCATCTTTTTCAATTAAAGCCGCTACTACTGTTATCATTCCATTACCTTCTTTATATACTCTTGTAATCCTTTATCTGTACAATATACATAACAACCTTTCATACCTCTAGTCATTAATGTTCTATATGTATTCTTAATTATATTATCAGCTATTTTATCAGCCACTTCTTGTCCTTGTTCTTTAGCAATCTTTTTAATTCCAAACAACGAGTTGTCTGTTGTGGCTCTTTTACTATAGTCGGTAATTATATGTTCATCAGCATATCTCAAATCGTCACCAATAATTACACCAACATAATCAAATTCCAATCCTTGTACAGTATGAATACATCCGGCTTCATTAATAGAGTTTTCTCCAATAGCAAACGCTTCGCCGGAATCCAAGTTCCAACTAATTTCAAAATTATATTCTGGAATCTTTATCTCATGGAAATTTGTATCTTTTCTTGTATTACCAGTTGGCCATTCCCAACAATATCCTGCAACAATTCTAGATTTATTATTGATACTATTCTTTTCTTCAATTGCCTTTCTCATATCGTTAGGGTCGTCAAATACTTTAAAGTCGTAATCAAAACCATCTATATCAAAATTTGCAGTTTCTCTTATTTCAAGCATATGATCTAACCATGCTACATATCCATCTGATCCATTACATCTAAATTGACTATCTAAATCAAATGTATAAATACCTGCTCCTTGTTCATTAGCAAATTTTCTTATCAATTCTTCACTACCTATATCTTGTAAAGTAACTTTTTGGTTTTCGTCAATAAAGAATACTGAGAACTTAGCTGCATTTATTATTTCTTTAACTTGATTTTCTCCTTTATTGTGCATCATTCCTGATTTAGCATTTAATCTATGAGCTTCATCAACAACTAAACAATCTAACTTATTAGTTTCTTCATCAATAAAACTGCCAGATCCTTGAAATAAATGATTAATATATGTCTTTTTAAAATCACCTTGTAGCTTTGAAGAATAAACTGTTCTTGGAGCAGCATTCTTTGTTACATAGAAGCATGTCATCCCTCTTCTATTTAATTCAACTAATAAATTAATAGCTAATACTGATTTCCCAGTACCAGGACCACCTCTAACTATAAATACATTCTTTGAGTTTTGACCAACTGTATCAATAGCATATTTTAAAGCATATTCATAAACTATCTTTTGTGAATCAATCATATAGAATTCTTGATTGCCCTTTAACATTTGAACTAATGAATCTTGTAACATCTTTGATGGTCTAATTCTACCATTATCAATTTCATATAAAATATTACCATCATCACCATCTTGAATATATTTTTTAATAAAGTCTCTTAATTTTAACACATCGCTATGCCCAAATATTGGCGCAGCGTCTGTATATTCTTTATATGTATCAGATAATAATGTATCATCTTCTTCAAAATAATAATTATGTAAATATGCACATGGTGCAACTGTAATATCTTTCAATTGAACATTTTCATTATAATCTCTAATTAAATTAGCATAAGTCATGGCTTGATATGATGGATGATTAACATCTCTTAATGCACCACCAGTATAAGTATTAACTTTATATATACCATCCATTTCTCCAACTTCAGTACATTTATCCCATTGTTTTAATTCAATGATTACAACATTAGATTTATTATTCTTATATCCCGACATCATAAAATCTATTCTACATCCAGTTGGAGGGATATTATATTCAATTGCTATACCAGTTGAATTTGGTATTTCATTATCATTTAATACACCTCTCATGTATTGCATAGAGTTTTTCCACGAATCAAATTCAGGTGCACTTGGTCTTCTTTTAACAACTTCAATATATTTATTTCTTATCTTATCAGCGATTATCCCTAAATCTACATCATTAATAAATCCTGATTTTACTCCTTCATATACTAACATTTATTATCATCCTTTCTGTTTTCAACAAGGATACCTTTGGATAGTTTGATATTTTTTTCTTGTATATATTCTAAATCACAGTATTCACTCATACATTCACAACTTATTAATTGATTTCCACACTTAGGACATAATTCCCAATCGCACCCTAAATCATGATATTCACCAATTTTAGCCAAACAATCTCCACAATATAAACAACTATCAACATCTATATCATAACCTAGTATATTGTATATTTTATATTCTTCGCCATATTTAACTCTTTCATAAGCTTCCTTTTTAGATACGGCATAACATAATTCCTGACTATCATTAAATTGTTTCTTATATTCTTCCAATTCTTTTTTTGTATATTCATTTCCCCTATACACAACAAAATCTTTTGCCTTAATTTTAATATCATAAATTTGATCAGAATATTCATCATTATTATAATTTGAGCCAATAATATTCTTATGCAATAATAAATACTGTTCAAATAACTTACAATATTTTTGTTTAATTTCGATAGAATTCATTTTAATCTTATAATGAATACAACTATTTCTAACATTTATACATTTTTTAATAAAATCAATATCAACATTCTTTAATTTGGAATCATCTAAGTATAATAGTCTGTCAAATGCTTTAGCAAAAGAAATAGTCTTAGAATTATCATTATTCTTTATATCAATGTTTTCAAATACTAATTGAGAATTAATTCTAGACAGCGCCTCTTTCACTAGCAATTCAATACCTTGAGTTAATAATACAAAAGTGGTTTTCCATTTGCGTTTTAAAACAACATCATCTCTATCAGGATCATGAGTTTCAAAGTAGCAATATTCTTTATAATACATTAACGATTCTGATATATAATCATATGAGTTTTCAAGTAAATCTAAAGTGAACTCCATATTAATCTCCTATAACTTAGTATACTTTGTACTTACACCTTTAGCTTTGTCAACCGGATATTTCTTAGCTGTCTTTTCCATCTTATCTAATACTATTTGTTTAGGATCTACTCCTAACTTATTAGCCATTTGAATACAATAATTTAATACGTCAGCAAGTTCCTCTTTTACTTCATCTAAATCATAGTTGTCTTCATTCCATTGAAAACATTCTAATAGTTCTCCTGCTTCTATACTAATACTTTTTGCTAAATTAGCTGGAGAATGAAATTGATCCCAATCTCTTTCTTCATTGAATTTTTCAATCTTTTCTTGTAATTCTATCATAAGATATCACCTAAAATCATTATATCATTTATTGTCATAAAAAGTCGTTTTTTATATATAAAAGTCAAAAAAAGCCGAAAAATGACTTTTACCGACATTTATCGACTTTTATATATAATTACTTTTTAACAAATTCATAATTACAATCATTAGAATTATAAATCATTGTATCACTAGTAATTTTAACATCTTGAGTTTGTCCGTCATAAGAATATTCATATTTACTCTTTGAATTATATGTCTTACCCCATTCTCCTTTATAAGATTTCTTATAATATACCCATAAGAAACAAATCTTTTCATGACTTGAAGTTCTCTTTACTTCATATGTACCAGCAGGAATATAATAAAAATAATCCATATATCCTTCATATTCTTGTTTTTTACCATATTGTCCAGCTTCATTATAATTAACTTCATAGACTACTCTCTTTTTTGTAGTAGTTGTCGTTGTAGTAACTTGTTTTGTTGTAGTTGTTGTAGTAGGTTCTGTAGTTACAACAGTTGTAGTTTGTTCTTCATTATTACCTACAACAGTAGTTGTTTGTTCTTCGGTTGGAGGATTATTATTTTCATTATTATTCTCTGGATATAAAGAACCAATCATTATGATTAAGAAAATAGGTATAATCCATCTTAGAACTTTTAATATTTTTGTGCTAACTTTAAATTTAATTTCAAATATTTGATAAAAACATTGAAATAAACTCAATCCTAATAATATAGTAACTATTTTCTCTCCAAATGGAAAATCACTGAAAATACCTCCAAGAATTAAGAATGCACCAGATATATATAATAATACATTCCAAATTACATATAACACAAATAATGCTTTAGAAGATACTTTAGTAAAAGTAGCATAAGTTTGACTATTAGCTCTTCTCTCTTCTCTAGCTTTTTTTCTTTCTTGTCTCTTTAACTCTTCTTCTGCTTCTTTTTCTTTTCTTATTCTTTCATTCTCTTGTCTTAGTTTTTCTTTTTCCTCAGCTATTTGCCTGCGTCTTTCTTCTTGCTCTCTTTCATATCTTTCTTTAGCTTTTCTTTCTTCTTCTAATCTTTTTGCTTGTTCCAATCTAATATACTTTTCTGGATCAAAATATCTATCTATAGTTTCGTAATATTGGTCAGATATTTCTTTAGGTGCAGTACTTTTAAAATGACTATAGTAATTTTCTACATCTTTTTGAAATAATATATTATTATCCTTAATCCTAAAATTTCTAGTTCTACATATTAATAGACCTAACCAACCTTGATAATCTTTAGGACACTTTTCACTAAATTCTTTAAAACATTTTTTAGCTTTTAAAAATTCACCAATAGAGATTAATTCATTACCTGATTCAATTAAATCAGCATTAGAACTAATACCATTAACACTAACAGTTCCAGATACTTTTAGTTTATAACACGCTATTGCATCATTAATAATTATTGTTTGTTCACAAAATTCGCATTTTACTGATTCGTCATCACTATTTACTTTTAAATTGGCTCCACAATTTGGACATTTAGCACTTACTAGTTTCATAACACACCTTCATTTAATTATATTATACTATATAAATTAATTAATGTTATAATAAAGATAATAAATTAATAGGAGGATTATTCATGGAAGGACAAATACTTATTACTACAAGTGGACTTAACGAAGAATTTGAAATTATTGATTCTATATTTGCATTAGATTCAAGTTCTGCCGGATTATTCTTTGGTGCTGATCCAAATGCTGCATTTGATAAAGTTAAAGAACAACTTAGAAGAAAATGCAAACAACTTGGTGGAGATGCTGTTATCAACTGTCAATTTGAGTATAGAGTTGCAGTAGCAGATGGTTTACTTGGTTCAAAACAAGTAATTGAAATCTTTGCTTATGGAACAGCAGTAAGATTAAACTAGAGAGTATTAGCTCTCTTTTTTTATATAATTATGTTTTGTTGCAAAAAGTCCTAGACTTTTTTAAATAAAAAACAATAGAGTACTAAGAACAAAGCCTAGATAACTTCTCTATTGTTTATTCTAATTAACCTTGACGGAATGCTGTCTTGACTAATTAGTAGTTATAGTTATAATACAACAATTACTTAATGGGATTGTAATAGGAAATATTAATAGTAATATATTCTATATAAAAAGAAATACATAAGTATTCCTTTTAAATATATATAACAAAATATTGGAAATAATATAATATTATATAATGGAGGCCAAGGTTTAGTTTTTCATATCCTTCACCCATCCCCATCACCTTCTTTTATTATATTAAAAATCTGTATATAAAAACATGCATAAATCTACATTTATCGACCATTAATTACATTATTACTTTTACCATTATTGTTAACTATATACATATATTATATAATTATTCTAATAATAGGTGATTAATATGGATAATAACTTATCAAGATACTTTAATAATATGTTTAAAAGCGTTGATAAAAACATTAAACTTGATGAAGATCAAATTAAGGCTATAACATCAGATGCTAAACATACACTAGTATTGGCTGGAGCAGGTACTGGTAAAACAACCACTATGGTAGCTAAAGTAAAATATCTAGTAGATATTAAAAAGGTTGATCCATCTAGAATACTAGTAATAAGCTACACTAAGAATGCTGTTAACGAATTAAAAAGAATTATTAACGATCATTTTAAGATTAATTGTACTGTTACTACATTCCACTCATTAGGATATAGTTATATAAGAAAAATCTTTAATGGATATAAATGTTATGTAGTAGATAATAATGAAAAAGAAGAAATATTTATCGAATATCTTAATAAATTATATAAAGAAGATAGAATAGATGACTTAGTAACAAGCTTTACCGCAAAAGCTACTGGCAATAAATACTTACATAATAGTAATTTTTTTAATGAAAACTACAGTAATTATACTAGTTATACCGAATTCTATGAGGCATATAAAAAACAAGCTATCGAAGATGCAAAGTCTGATGATATAAAGAAAGTAATCAAAAATCATGAATATGCTATGGTTAATGACAATGATCATCTATATACCATCAAAGGAGATATTGTAAAATCTGCTGGCGAAGTAGCAATAGCTAATTTCTTATATAAAAATGGAATCAATTATGAATACGAAAGAATATATACTAAATTAGTTAAAGATGATTCAGTATACAAACCAGATTTTACCATTGAATATAATGGAAAAAAGATATACCTAGAATACTTTGGTTTAAATAATAAAACCTACAATGATATCAAAAAGAAAAAAATTGAAATGCATAAACAAGAAGGTAATATTTTCATATCCATCGATCGTGGTAGATTTGAAGTCATTTTAGTTAAGCTTGATGAAGAACTAAAGAAACTAGGCGTAATATATCATCCACTTAGCGATGAAGAAATATTATCTAAGATACTTGATCTTCATAAGTTAAGACATGTATTTATGTTAAGAGATTTGTTATATGATAACATCTTACTTATAAAAGGAAATCCAAATAGAGAAAGATATCAAGAAATATTCGAACAATATCTTTCAACACATCCTTCAGAAATAGAAAGAAAACAATATGAAATTATAAATGATTTCTATATCTTCTATAACAAAAAATGTTATGAAGGAGATAAATATGGATTCGACTTCTCTGACATGTTATTCTATGCAAATAAATACTTTCATACTCATTTAAAAAATAAAGAATTATATGATTATATAATTATCGATGAGTATCAAGATATATCAGATGACGAATATAATCTAGCTAAAAATACTGCTAGTGTTAATGATTCAGCTATCTTCACTGTTGGTGACGACTGGCAAACAATCTATTCCTTCAGAGGATCAAATATTAAATACATAACTAAATTTGAAAAATATTTTTCAGATGCTACTCTTATGAGTATTAATAAAACATATAGACATAGCCAAGAAATAGTTGATATATCTAGTACATTTATAAGAAGAAATAAAGATCAATTAAAGAAAAATTTAATTTCAGATAAAATGTTAAATAAAGCTCTAGTAATTAAGAAATATGATGATTTTGTAGGTTATGAGCCAAAATCTCATCGTAAAATATATGATCCAAAAGTAATGTATAATAAACTTGAAGAAGTTATTATAGGTATACACAAAATACATCCTAGACATAAAATACTAATACTAGCTAGAAATAACAATATGATAGAGGCAATGCATATCTTTAATCATAATTTTATTGATGCTATGGGTTCTAGAGTTAAAATAAAGACTATCAACGATGTATCAATTGATGCTATGACTATCCATAAATCTAAAGGATTAACATACGACGAAGTAATAATCATAGGTCTAGATAAAAGATTCCCAAGTGACTACTTCTTTGAATATTGGTTTAATCTATTATTTAAACCGGATGCTCCAATTGAAAGCATAGATTATCCAGAAGAAAGAAGGTTATTCTATGTAGCCTTAACTAGAACTAAAAACCATGTATTTATTTTAGCTAGTAAGGATCCAGATAATAGAAGTAGCTTTGTCGATGAAATAGAAGAAATCAGGGATGAAATAATTACAACTAATGAAAAAGAGGCTTAACAGCCTCTTATTTTTTATTCAAAAAAATCTATTTCAATATAAGATTCTTCTATTTTCTATTACCTGGATTAACATGTACCATTACATGTTTAACATCTATAAATTCTTTTTCTAAGTCATCATGTAATTGTTCAGCTATATCATGTGCTTTATTCAATGATAACTTACCATCTAATTGTATTTCCAAATCTACATATATCTTATTACCA
>JAIKYM010000078.1 GCA_024683115.1 Bacilli bacterium | reverse complement strand
TATTTATTAATATCACCAGCATAATATGAACTATTTAAATAATCATCAACATTATAATTAACAGCTTCTTCTATTACTTTTTCAATATCTAGATTACATAAAATATCTCCATAAGAAATAAGTTTTTCAGCCATTCTTTTATTATTTACTCTTTTCCTTAACGATAAGAAACCTAAAAAACTAAACACTTTACTTTTATGTTCAATACCCTTAAATAATTGTGTAGTTTCTTCCATAAATGGTTCTAGTATTTTACCAAGAATATATTCTCGAATAGAAGAATAAATAACAGAACCTTTACAATAAACACCTTTAGACCTAACATATCTATAACATTCAACTAATTTATTACTAGAATATATCCCCATTTGAGGGAGTTCCATATTTAACCCAACTTCTTTAAACTCACTATTTGCTTTTACTATTTCTTCTTCAATACTTCCAAATTTAGCCATATCATGTTCAATTATGGCTTTATCAGCACGTTCTAATTCTGCGCTTTCTGGATTATTTTTATCTATTATAATCATATACTATCCACCTATACAAATCATAACACATAAGCACATATTATATATTATTAAGCTTATACAAATACATTTATTTTACAAAAAAAAGAATCAAACAGCGATTCCTTTTTATCATTTATAAGTACTTGTATCAAAGTTATATAATTGCATGATAGTGACATTACAATTAGTTATCTTAGTACCATTTACAGTTCTAGTTGCAAACTTATCAAGATCTCTAACAGTTAATGAACCACTGTTATCAACCACTTTGCCATCACCTATATATATTCCTATATGGTTACCATCATAAGTACCATCACTCTTAGGACATATACGACCAACCATATCTCCAGGCTTAGCAATTTGTGTTATTCTACTTATATTATTAAGAGCATTATCAACTACTTCTAACTTTTTATAGTAATTCTTACCTTCATCTAAAGGATACCAATATCCATTAGTTTTATCAGGCGCTGCAAATCTATAATCAGATGCAGTTATACCTAATGCCTTATGAAGTATATAAGCAACATATCCATTACAATCAGTACCATACTTTGTACACGTTGTACTTGTACCAATACATATTTCTTTATTTGCTGTAGTACACATATTTCCATTAAAAAATTCTTTCTTACACCCTGTCGAGTTTCTTAAATCAGGAGATAAGTAAATGAAATCATTTTTTAATCTATCAGTTTCTTGCTTGGCAACTTGAACTATTTTATCTCTAATAGTTCTTTCGTCACCACTCATTATTTGTGATGTTATTTGTGATGTTGCAGCTGTACTACTTCCCACAACACCACTAGTTAGTTTTTTGAGTCAGGATCGCCATCAGTATGATATTGTGATGAGTCAAAACCTATATAACAATATGCCGGATCATTAGGATGTAATAAACAATTTTGACATGCATTAACATCATCACTTACTACTTGATAGTAAGATAATCCACTAAAGAATGCACTTGTAACAGATGGAATAAAGAAGATAAATACACCACATATTCCACGCCACATTAGGCTAACTGCTTTTTTCTTTAATGTTGCTTGATCGCCAGCTATTGTAGCTCTAAAGAAATCTAATATACCTCTAATAATTATTACAATTGGAATTGCTAATTTAGCAATAAATAATATATTTCCTAAAGCTTTTAAGGCTTTAACAGTATTCTTTTCAGTACAGAAATAATCACCTACATGGAATCCATATGGATCATCAGGGTTCCAATCTCCACCATCAGGAATTTTAGCAGAACCGGACCATGCTTTAGCAACCTCAGATTGTTCAGTTTTAAATGAACCATCTACGTTTGGATCATAGCCAGGTTTATCTATCGAAATTGTTTTTGATACTAAAACATGTGCAGTATCATCACCAGTATCAAACTTACCTTGTTGTTTGATAGCATCTCTACTATCAGATAACATCCATTGGTTTATCATATCATTATCTATACCCATGTAGTAAGGACATCTACCAAGGTTTTTTATAGCATTAATATCAGTACCTACTAAACCACTATCATTATAAAATGTTTGCCATGGATTATATCTATCAGATGTTCCATGAGAACTATTAAACAAGAAAATTTGGTTAGTATACGTACCATCTGAATAAATTCTAAATACTGAACTTGTCCATCCATTAGATGAAGCATTATATACACATTGCAAAGATACGGTTTTATGTTCATATCCACTTGGATAAAGATTATATCCATCAAATTCCATTGTGTCTTGATCTTGCGTTTTGTTATAACCTGAATAATCGTATTCTATAGTATCTGAAACTAAAATATGTGACAAAGCTATTGGCTTATATGTACCACCATAATCTTCCCATTTATATAACAATGATTTATCGTACGAAAGATAACCTTCATTTATGAAATTAATATCTAACAACAAATAATATGGACATATTCCTTGATGATCTCCTGAAATAAAATCTGTATACCAGTTATTTAAATTATCATATTGCCATGCTCCAGGAAGTGGTAGGGTTTTATTTATCTCTTTATCTTTTTGAGATAAAGATTCATTATTGAATCTATCAATATATAAAGATTTACTTAAATAATCTGTATCATATAATTCTACTCTAGCTGATGAATATCCATATAAATCAGAAAAGTAATGATACTTACATGTTTTAACTAATGTATATGTTGCAAATGCTTTAGGAGCAATAAAACATACCATTAATAAAAGTAGTAACTTAATAAATCCTTTTTTCATACAATCACCCTTATCGTTAGTTTTATTATAACATAAAAACTATATATAATTCTTTATTTTTTCGTATTCTTCTTCGGTTAGTATTTTCTTTACATTATTCTTATTTTCTAATAAATGTAATGCATTTTCATATTCTAATAATTTTTCTTTTACTTCAATAATTGTTTTAGAAACAGCATTCTTGGAAATATCATTATTCTCTGCTATTTCTTCCATTGTTAGATTATCAAAATAATAATCTTCAAAATAACTTCTTTGTTTATCTGTTAATAACTCTTTATAGTAATCATATAAAGAACTTAAATATAAAATATCATCCATCTTAAATCATATCCTTAAATAGACCATAGATATAGTCTTCAATATCGAATGCAGATAAATCTTCTACACCCTCACCTAAACCTATAAACTTAACAGGTATATTAACTTCTTCTTTAATAGCAAGTACAATACCACCTTTAGCAGTACCATCTAGTTTAGTTAATACAATACCAGTTATATTAGTTATTTCTTTAAATGATTTTGCTTGGCTTATTCCATTTTGACCAGTTGTTGCATCTATGATTAAAAGTGTTTCATGTGGTGCATTTGGTACTAACTTGCCAATTACTTTATTAACTTTTTCTAACTCTTTCATTAAGTTAACTTTATTTTGAAGTCTTCCTGCTGTATCAATAAATACGATGTCAGCTTTTTCCTTCTTAGCCATCTCTAGCCCATCATAGATAACACCAGATGGATCTATTTCTTCTTTACCATAGAATAAAGAACCTGTTCTTTTTGCCCATTCTTCAAGTTGTGGAACAGCTCCAGCTCTAAATGTATCTGCCCCAATTAACATAACCTTTTTGCCTTGTTTTTTATACTTATTAGCAAGTTTACCAATAGTAGTAGTTTTTCCTACTCCATTTACCCCAACCATAAGAATAATAGTTGGTCCTTCTTCAGCCATATTAATCTTATCTGTTAATGATTCGCCTTCTACATATATAGAGAATAATTCATCTACTATTACTTCATTTAAAAAGGCTGTATCTGTAATATTTTCATGTTTACATCTAGTTCTTAATCTATCTAAGAACTTCATAACTGTATTAACACCAATATCAGCTTTAATTAAGATTTCTTCTAGTTCTTCAAAATAATCTTCATTAACTTTACCAAATTTCTTACCTAATAAAGAAAGAGAAGAAACAAATTCTTTTCTTGTTTTTTCTAATCCTTTATCATAAGTAATAGTTTGTTTTACTTTATCTTGTTTTTCTTTCTTATGGAACCAACCTTTTTTCTTTTCCTCTACTTGTTCTAAGACTTGTTCTTCAGTAACTTCTTGAATGTTTTCTTTATCATCAAAGTCAGAAGTAACAAAATCATCTTCACCATCATCATCAATATCTAGATCTACATCATGAACTTCAGATGCTTCAAAATCACCTTTCTTAAAGTCATCTTGTCCATCGTCATCTATATCATAATCTTCAACTGTTACTTCAGTTGGTTCTTCTAATTCTTCTTTTAATTCTTCTATAGTTTCAACGTTAAATTCTTCTTTAACTTCTTCTATTTCTTCTTTTTTCTTTGTAAATAAGTTTTTAAGATTTGAGAAAAATCCCATTACCTTCACTCCCCTAACACTTTTTTATAATAATTTTTTTGTAATATTGATTTAGATACTTGGAATTTAGTACTTATAATAGAGTTAATCTTTTTAATGTAATCTTGATCAACTTCTACACCTTCAAAAGGATAGAATTTTTTCTTTAAATAATCATATCTTCCTTTATCTGTTACCCAAGACTTATTATTAAAAATAACTAAATCACTAGCATCAGAGAACACATCGTGTCCAATTAATAATCTAGAATCATATTCAATACCAAACATATTTAATAAAGTTGGTAAGATATCAATAGATCCTACATTCTTATCAACAGTTATACCTGTTAACTCACTATTATATATTATTAAGTTATTTCGATAAATATCAAATGTTTCATTTTGAACCCAATCAACATAAGATTTAATTTCATCATTAGTTAATCCATATGGATAATGATCAGCAGCTATAACAATAACAGTATCTTTTAAAGTACCAGATTCTTCTAAATCTTTAAGTAATATCTCTAAAGATCTATCAAATTCTATATTGGCTGCAATGTAAGCCTTAATAGATTCACTAGCTTTAACACCTTTAACTAAATCTTTATTCTTACGTGACATCGCATTTCCACCCCAACTATATTGTAAGTGTCCTGAAATAGACATCATATATGTTACATACTTTTCTGATTGGCTAAATATTGGATATGCTGAATTAATAACATCTATATCACTTGTAGGCCAACTATACTTAATATTAGGTAAAGCATATTTATAACCTTTCTTTAATCTATCATATCCATAGTATTTTTCGAATCCTAGATTAGGATAAGATTTATCTCTATGATAATAAGTATAAGTCCATCCATGAATAGCATATGTATCATATCCATACTTCTTAAAACTATTACCTATTACATATGGTAAATATACATCATGAGTTCTATCCATAGAACATGTAGATATACCAGGTAATAAGCCTAATAAGTTAACAAACTCACCATCAGATGTAGAACATCCATAAATAGGTTGATAATAATTATTAAACTTAATACCTTCATTAACTAACTTATATAAAGTAGGAGTTAAATCTTTATCTACAGCTATTGGATAAAATGCTTCAGCTGTAATAAATATTAAATTCTTATCTTTAAATATACCAGTCATCTCATTTCTATTAGTTGGATTTTGAGATGCAAAATACTTATGTAATGTATTAACTGAATCATCTTTTTCATTAGCTATTAAAGATGAAAAATCAATATCAGTAATATTATATTCAACCTTCTTTTCAGGAGGTATTTCAACAACTGGTTCAATAGGTGTAATATCTATTTCTATCTTTTCTTCAAAGTTAGTTATATTCTTATAAATATCTAAAGAAATAGCTGTAAGCAATCCTGTATTATCAGTTGTTTCCATCATA
>JAIKYM010000075.1 GCA_024683115.1 Bacilli bacterium | reverse complement strand
AAATAAAAATATTAAAAAATCAAAGTAAAATATGATATAATTTATTTAGGTGATAATATGGAATTACTCGCAGATAAAATTAGACCAACGAAATTATCGGATATTATCGGACAAGAACATCTTGTAGGTAAAGATAAAGTTATTTACAACTTAATAAAAAACAAGAAATTATTTTCTATGATACTATATGGAAATCCAGGTATTGGTAAAACATCATTAGCTACCGCTATGGTACAAGAACTTGGTATTAGATATAGATTATTAAATGCTGTAATAAATAACAAAGATGATTTTAATGTAGTAATAGAAGAAGCTAAAATGTATGGTGAAATAGTATTAATTATAGATGAAATTCATCGTATGAATAAAGATAAACAAGATTTACTACTACCCTACCTTGAAAATGGATTAATAATACTAATTGGTTTAACTACATCAAATCCTTATTATAAAGTTAATCCGGCAATAAGAAGTAGATGTCATATATTTGAACTTAAAAGTTTATCAGTAAAAGATATTATTAAAGGTATAGATAAAACTTCAAAATTATTAAAGGATTGTAAAATAGATAAAGAAGCCAAAGAACTAATGGCGACTCTTTCATCGGGCGATTATAGATCAGCTTTAAATCTTTTAGATATAGCTTACTACTCTACTAAAGATCATCATATAACTGTAGATGTAATTAAAAATATAAATCCTAAATCAGTTGTATTAGGAGATCAAAATGGAGATTACCATTACCAATTGATATCTGCATTCCAAAAAAGTATAAGAGGATCTGATGCAGATGCTGCAGTATATTATTTAGGCAGATTATTACAAATAGGAGATTTAGATATAATTTATAGACGAATGACAGTTATAGCTTATGAAGATATCGGTTTAGCTAATCCTTCAATGGGCCCTAAAGTGCAAGCTGCTATTCAAGCATCGGAAATGTTAGGATTCCCTGAATGTAGAATACCTTTAGCTGATGTAGTTATTGAACTTGCATTATCTCCTAAATCAAACTCAGGAATATGTGCAATAGATGATGTATTAAATGATATACAAAATGGATCAACAGGAGATGTGCCTGAATGGATTAATTCAGAAAACAATCCATTGTATAAATATCCTCATGCATATCCAAAACATTGGGTAAAACAACAATACTTGCCTGATCAAATAAAAAATAAAAAATACTATAAACCATGTAATAATAAATATGAAGATGGTTTAAATAAAGTAAATGAAGAAATGAAAAAATAAAAAGGAAGATTAAAATGAAAATAGCAATTATAGGAACTGGTGTATTTGGTATAGCTAATGCTGTCAGTTTAGCACAAAACAAAAACAATGAAATAATGATGTGGACAGAAAGTAATGATTCTTTTGATAGAATTGAACAAAATAGAGATAACTTTGAACCACTTGGAGGTATTAAAATACCTAAATCTGTTAAAATATCATCTTCATATGAGGAAGTATTATATGGAGCTAAAATTGTCTTAATAATGACAGCCGCTAAATTCATAGATGATGTTACTAAAAAGATGAAGCCATATATAACTAAAGACATGGTCTTTATAATAGGATCTAAAGGTATCGAACAAAATACATGTAGATTTGTACATGAAGTATTTAAAGATAATATCAAAACTAAGAACTTAGGTGTAATATCTGGTCCATCATTTGCAATTGATATAGCAAATTTAGAACCTACTGCCCTTGCTTGTGCAACAAAAAACACAAAAGTATTTGAAACACTAAAAAAGGCTTACACTGGTACAAATATTAAATTAAGAAAATCAAAAGATTTAATAGGTACTGAATTATCAGGTTCTATTAAAAATGTAGTAGCTATAGCTTCAGGTATGTTAGAAGGATTAGGATATAAAGAATCAACAAGAGCATTCCTAATAACTGAATCATTACATGATATTAAAGAATTAATATATAATCTAGGTGGCAATAAAAAATCTATATTATCTTATGCAGGTGTTGGAGATTTATTATTAACTGCTACATCAACTAAATCAAGAAATTATTCATACGGTATGTTACTTGCTCAAAACAAAAAGAAAGCAGCAAAGTTTATTGAAGAAAATACAGTTGAAGGATACTATACACTAAAATCTATATATTCATTGATTAAAAAGAAAAAAGTTAAAATGCCATTAATAGATTTAATATATAAAATAGTTATGAATGATGAAAATCCTAATAAACTTATAGATTTCTTAATGAATAAATAAAAACTACAAGAATTTATCTTGTAGTTTTTTTATAATCAAATATTCTATCATTTTTCATAGGATAAAATCTTAAACCGTTCACACATTGTTCAGTATCAGTACAAACGAAACCAAGATGCTCATAAACTTCTTTTGCATATGGCGATGAATTTACCGTATAAAAACCTGTTGTATTTAGTTCACATATCATATTAAACAATTTTTTCCCTATTCCTTGCTTATGATATTTTCCATCTACAAAAAAGAGATATATGATTATAATCTTTGGTTGCTATTAATCCTAATAATTTATTGTTTTCGAAAGCACCTATAAATTATCTATCAGAAATCCATTCTTTATTATCAATATTCTTCTTGAACTCCTTAACTCCTTCTTCAGTATAGTCAGGAGCTTCAAATTCTAAAAAAGTTTTCCATGTTAAATCTAAAGCTTTAGACATTTCGCTTTCCTTAATTTCACGTATTTCCATGATTCCTCCTAAAATAATACTATTTTAAAATATCATTTATTACATATGAAGCTAAATATATACCTGCTGTATTTGGTACTAATGAAGATGTTGCTTTATCTTTAATATATTTAGGCACTTCATTAGAAGATACTACCATTACTTTTTTATTAATATGATCATCTCTACATCTTTTTCTTAATATTTTAGCAATTGGATCATATGATGTTTTTTCTAGTGTAGTAATAGATAATTTAGTTGGATCTAACTTCTTAGCAGTACCCATAGATTCAATTAGTTTAAAATCCATTTTGCAAGATAATCTAATTAATTCAAACTTAATATTTAAATCATCACATGCATCTATTACATAATCAAATCCTGAATCTAATATAGTAACTATATTATCTAGAGTTATTTTTATATTCTGACAGCTTAATTCAATATCTGGATTAATTAGTTTAGCTCTTTTATATGCTTCATTTACCTTTA
>JAIKYM010000020.1 GCA_024683115.1 Bacilli bacterium | reverse complement strand
TAATAAACTTGAGTATTTACCAATGGATGCATATAATAACAAGTTTTATATTGCAACACGTAGTAGAGAAATAATAGCACTTGAAGGTAAGGCTATAATTGAGAGTACTGATACAGGTGACTATACTATAAAGGCTAAGGTTCAAACTTTTGATGAAGTTACTTTATTAGAATTACCATATATTTATTATCCAGGATATATTGTTAAAGGCGATGGTGTTACAATGCAAGCCTTTGAAACACGTAATGGATTTTTGGGTGTTGAATTACCTAAAAACGACACTATTAATTTAGAAGTAAGTTATAGTGATACTTCAGAAATTAAACTTGCTAAAGGTATATCAATTGCTTTTGCTGTGCTATTTTTAGGCTATTGTGGCTTTGAAATATTTAAGAAAAAATATAAAATAAATAGTGAACCTTAAATTGTATTATTTATATATTGTTATAATTCACATAAATTTCATATAAAAGGCTTGAAATCATTGGGAAAAATGTATATAATACATATGATATAAAAGGAGTAAAAATGAGTTCAGGAAAAAGAGCTAAGAACGGCAAATCTGATAGTGATAAATTAAATAAATCTAAAAAGAATAGATTAGAAAAAGAAGTCGAAATCGAGAAATCAAAAGCCGACGTTGTTTATGATGCCAAAGAGTCTTTTGACAAAACTGGTGAGGTTAAGGTTATTACTGATGAAGATATTCAAAACGTTGAGCTTTCTACTAAAGAAAAGATTTATAAAGCTCTTGAAGAAGAGACAAAACGTATTGAATTTGAAGATGTTGATGAACAATATGAAGTATATGATGAAGTTAAGCGCGAAACAGATGAAGTACCTACAACTAAAGAAGTAATTAAGCGTATTAACGAATTAGATGATGAAGAGGATGAAGAAGATTCTCAAGATAATTTAGATGATGATAATTCAGAAGAGGAAGACTTAAAAGAAGTGGCTAAAAATCAAAAGCGTAAAGAAAAGAAAGAAAAAAGAAAAAAGAATAGAGGCTTGCGTATTTTTACAATTGTTGTAACTACTTTGGTAATTGTATTTTGCGCAGCTGTATTATGTGCATATTTATATGTTAATGGTAAATTCAGCAAAATGAATTATGAAGCTATTGATACTACTCAAATTGGTATTAATGAACAAGCAGAAGCAAAACTTAAAGGATATCGTACATTTGCATTATTTGGTGTTGATACAAGATCTGATGATTATGATGATAGTGATAATCGTAGTGATAGTATTATTTTGGTTGTATGGAATCAAGATACAAATGAATTTAGTTTAGTTTCTATCTATCGTGATAGTTTTGTTGATGTTGATGAAAATGGCTATACTAGATTAGATAAAATCAATCATGCTTTTGCATATGGCGGTATTCAAAACAGCTTAAAATCAATTAATCAAGCATTAGATTTAAACGTAAAAGATTATATTGCAGTTAACTTTTTTGCTGTAATAGATGCAGTTGATGCTTTAGGCGGTTTTGATTTGAACATTACTAGTGATGAAATGCGAGTTATGAATAGTACTTATATTCCAGAGTTAAATAGAATTCTTCCAAGAGAAATGCCAGGATATGGTCATGTAGAATCAATTCAACAAGCAGGTGTACAACATGTAGATGGAGCACAAACATTAGCATATTGTAGAGTTCGTTATACTAGCGGTGGAGATTACAAGCGTACAGAACGTATGAGAACTATACTTAATATGATTTTAAATAAAGTCAAAAAATTAAGTGTTCCAGAGCTTAATAACTTTATTGATAGAATGTTACCAAAAATTAAAAGTAATATTAAAGCAAGTGATTTAATAGCATTAGCACCAAATGTGTTTAATTTAAAGATTACAGATACGAATGTGGGATGGCCTTATGAGCTTGCTGGTTGGACTGGTGAAGCATGGTATGTAGTACCTGCAACATTAGAAAGTAATGTAGTTAGATTGCATCAAGAAGTATATGGTGATGAAGACTACGAAGTTAGTGAAACAGTGCAAGATATGAGCGATAGAATTATTAGAAAAACAGGCGTTAGATATGGTGAAGATTCAAATGAATTTAATCATGTAGTGCAAAATGAAGATC